>DASXJE010000010.1 GCA_036497565.1 Mycobacteriales bacterium | reverse complement strand
CGAGATCCTCGAGCTCAAGAGCACGGTCAACACCATGGTCGACCAGCTCTCCTCGTTCGCCGACGAGGTGACCCGCGTGGCCCGCGAGGTCGGCACCGAAGGCAAGCTCGGCGGCCAGGCCCAGGTCCGCGGCGTCGCCGGCACCTGGCGCGACCTCACCGAGAGCGTGAACCAGCTCGCCTCGACCCTCACCATCCAGCTACGCGCCATCGCCGAGGTCTCCACAGCGGTCACGCGGGGCGACCTCACCCAACGGATCGGTGTGCGCGCCCAGGGCGAGGTGGCCCAGCTCAAGGACACGCTCAATCTCATGATCGTGACCCTGCTGGAGACGACGAACACGAACGCCGAACAGGGCTGGCTCGATTCGAACCTCGCCCGGATCGGCGGTCTCCTGCAGGGCCAGCGCAACCTGGAGGACATCGCGCAGATGGTCATGCGGGAGGTCGTTCCACTGGTGAACGCGCAGGTCGGTGCCTTCTTCCTCGCCGAGCACCGCGAGACCGACGGGGACGGCTCCGAGCCGGTCGGGTGGCGGCTCACGGCGGGCTTCGGACTGAGCGGGGAATTGCTCGATCTCGACTCGGCCGCCGTGTTCCGGCCGGAGGAAGGCCTGGTCGGACAGGTCGGGTCGACCAAACAGATGATCGTGGTCCGCGACGTCCCTCCGGACTACCTACCCATCCGGTCCGGGCTGGCGGAGTTCGCACCGGTCGAGGTGGTCCTGCTGCCGGTGACCTTCGAGGGCGAGGGCCTCGGGGTCATCGAGCTCGGGGGCGTGGGGCGGTTCTCCGATCTGCACCTCACGTTCCTCGAACGACTCGTCGGGGCCATCGGGGTGACGGTGAAGACCATCCGGGCCAGCCGCCGCACCGAGGCCCTGCTGTCGCAGTCACAACGGCTCACACTCGAGCTGCAGGCGCAGTCCGCCGAGCTCCAGCGGACCAACGCCGAGTTGGAGGAGAAGGCAGCGCTCCTCTCCGACCAGAATCGGAAGATCGAGATCAAGAATGCCGAGATCGACGCAGCACGACGCGGCGTCGAGGAGAAGGCCCAGCAGCTCGCCGTCGCCAGCCAGTACAAGTCGGAGTTCCTGGCCAACATGAGCCACGAGCTGCGGAACCCTCTCAACTCCCTGCTGCTGCTGTCCCGGATGCTGGCCGACAACCCCGATCGCAACCTCTCCCCCAAGCAGATCGAGTTCGCCGCCACCATCCACGGCGCGGGCTCGGACCTGCTCGACCTGATCGACGACATCCTCGACCTCTCGAAGATCGAGGCAGGTCGGGTGGACGTGCTCCCCACGCGAGTCGGCCTGGCCGGGGTTCCCCGCTACCTCGACACGGTGTTCCGCGCCCAGGCCGAGGAGAAGGGTCTCGACCTGCACCTCGAGGTCGCGCCGGAGGCGACGACGATCACGAGCGACCTCCAGCGTCTGCAGCAGATCCTGCGTAATCTGCTCGCCAACGCGATCAAGTTCACCAGCTCCGGCTCGGTCGAACTGCTCATCGAGCCGGCCGAACCGGGCTCGGGATATGAGGAGGCCGGCCTGGTCGGCGTCGAGGACGTGGTGCGGTTCGCGGTCCGCGACACGGGTATCGGTATCTCCGACGAGCAGTCCTCGATGATCTTCGAGGCCTTCCAGCAAGGGGACGGCACCACCAGTCGACGCTTCGGAGGGACCGGATTGGGACTCTCCATCAGCAGAGAGCTCGCCCGGCTGCTCGGCGGGGTGATCACGGTATCCTCGGAGGTCGACGTGGGATCGACCTTCACCCTCTACCTTCCGTCGGAGATGGCCGAGACCGCGGCCCTCGCGGCGCCGGAACCTGGCGGTCGCGAGCCGGTCGAGGCGGACGAGGAAGCGCTGGCCGCCGCCGGGGTGCCCCTCATCCGGCCGGCGGTCCAGCAGCCGCCGGGTTCTGTCGGCGAATCTCTCCGCGACATGACCGTGCTGATCGTCGACGACGACGTCCGCAATGTGTTTGCCTTGACCAACGCACTCGAGATGCGCGACGTCGTCGTGCTCTACGCCGACAACGGCGCGGACGGCATCCAGCTGCTCACCGAACACCCGGAGATTCGGATCGTCTTGATGGACGCGATGATGCCCGACCTGGACGGGAACGAGACGACCCGGAGGATGCGAGAGCTGCCGCGTGGCGCAGACCTCCCGATCGTCTTCCTGACCGCGAAGGCCATGCCCGAGGACCGGCACGCGAGCCTCGCCGCAGGGGCCAGTGACTACCTCACCAAGCCGGTCGACCTCGACGAGCTGCTCTCGACCATGTCGTCGTGGGTCACGGAGGGCCGGGGCACCCTGCCGCTGCGTGACGTGGAGTCAGGACGATGAGATCGGTGCCCACGGCCCGGGTCCTCGCGGTCGACGATCGGCGGGAGAACCTCGTCGCGCTGCAGGCGATCCTCGAGGGCGTTCCCGTCGAGGTCGAGTCGGTGACGGGCGGGGAGGACGCACTCAAGCGGCTGATGACCACCGACTACGCAGCCATCCTGCTCGACGTGCACATGCCCGGGATGGACGGCTACGAGACCGCCGAGCACATCAAGCAGCGCGAACGCACACGACACATCCCCATCATCTTCCTGACCGCCGTCGACTACGACGCACACCTGGTGTTCCGAGGCTACGAGGCCGGGGCGGTCGACTACATCACCAAGCCGCTCGACCCATGGGTGATCCGGTCGAAGGTGGGAGTCTTCGCCGACCTGTGGACGGTGCACGCCGAACTCTCGGCCCAGGCGCAGGAGTGCCAGTCGCTGTGTTCGGCCATCGGCGACGCGGTCGATGCACTGGAGAAGTCCCGACCCGACACGGAGCGAGCGACGACGCGCCTGCGCGCGGCTCTCGCCCGCGTCGCGGAGGCCACCGAGCTGGCGCCCTGACCCCCCGACGGCCGAGGTGCCCGCCTAGTTGCGAGCTCGTCCCTCGTCGGGGAGTCGGTCGTGTTCGAGGTGCTGCGTGATGGATTCGAGGCCGCTGAGCTCCAGGACGTGATGAGCGGTCGTGCCGGACGGAGCGACGAGCTGCATGGTGTGTCCGGCGTGTCGCATCTCCTCCGCGACCTCGTACAGCACATCCACGCCGCTGCTGCCGATGTGCGTGACCGCGCCCAGGTTCATCGACAGCGGCGTCGAACCACCTCGAGTGAGATTCTGAAGCTGCCGGCGCAGGACCGCCGAGCTCGTCATGTCGATCGGACCGGTCAGGACGAGCATCAGCCCGTTCCCGCGCTCACGCAGTTCCATCAACAGCTCGTCGTCCGAGCCATACGGTTCCTCGTGTGTTGCCCATTCGTCACCGAAGACGGGTGCCCGGCTCAACTCGCGATTGAAGCTGACCGAGGTCCCGGTGGCGAGTCGTTCGATCTCCACGTCGTCCGCGCAGTCGTGCATCAGGGCGACACCGCGGCCGCGGTGTTGTGGGTGCGTGGTGGGCCGGAGCCACTGTCCACGGTCGGACACCACGAAACACACGCGCCCTCGTCGGTCGAGATGTGCCTCCACGCGCACTTGGCCCGGCGCATCCCGGTATCCGTGCTCGATCGCGTTCTCGACGGCTTCCATCACCGCGAGCTGGATCGCCCCGACGTCTTCCTCCCCGGCTCCGAGTCTTGTCAGCCACGCGGCCAGCGTCGCCCGCACTGCCGACAGACGCGGTCTACGGCTGTCTATCTCGATCGTCGGGAGGTCCGGGCGCTCACCGAGCTCAGCAGCGAGCGCGGTGACGTCGTCGCCATGGCCCGGACGGACCAGGTGCGTCACGATCTGCCCGCAGACCTGCTCGAGGTCGGCCCCGGTGGAGGATGCGCGCCCCCGCGCGTCGGCCGTGGCGCTCGACAGCGCCGTCAGCCCTGCGCCCAAGGTTCGTCCGGGCCGTTCGACGAGCCCGTCGGAGTACAGCAGCACCATGTCCGTCTCGGCGAGGACGTCGTGCCCGAGCCTCGGCTTGGGAGCGGCCACCCCCAGGGGACCTCCGTGCACGGCCAGGTACCGGGTCGTTCCGTCGCTCCCGACCACGAGCGGAGGCGGGTGCCCGCAGCTGGCGTAGCTCACCACCCGCCGATCGGGGTCCAGTACGGCCAGGCAGACCGTCGCACCCCGCGCCCCGGGTATCCGCGCGGCGATCCGATCGAGGCGGGCCAGCGCCTCGACGATGCCGGTGCCCTCCGCGACGAGACCGGAGAGCACAGCCCGGAGTTGGGCCATGACGGCTGCTGCGGCCGCTCCGTGGCCGACGACGTCGCCGACCATGAGCGCCAGCGTCCCGTCGCCGACGGGGATCGCATCGAACCAGTCCCCGCCGGCCGCGTTCTCGCGGTCGGCGACCCGGTAGTACGCAGCGACCCGCACGCCCGGAAGCACCGGCAGGCGCTCGGGCAGCAAGCGGCGTTGCATCATCTCGAGGGCCGCCTGCGTGTCCTCGTACCGGCTCTCGGCGGCGACGACCCGGTCCTCGAGCGCCCGCACTCGCGCGATGGCGTGGCCGACGTAGCCCGCGACCGTCGTGAGCATGGCCCGCTCCAACACGTCGATGGCATGCGGCTCCGCCCAGACGAACACCAGAGCGCCCACCGGCCCGTCCTGACCGAGTACCGGCGCGCACGCGATCGCTTCCCGGCCCGGCCCCGCCCAGTCCGCGCGCATGCGCGGATACCGCTCGGCGAGCTCGTCGAGGTCCTGGATGAACACGGCCCGGCCTGTGCGGGTCGCCTCGGCCGACGGCAGGTCTGCGCCGATCGGAATGCGGCGGAAGCGATGTCGGATCTCGGCGGGGATCTCCGCCGGGCGCAGCTGGACCAGGTGCCGGCCGTCGCCGTCCAGGAGAGCAATGTCGACGTGCCTCGGGGCGGGAAAGGTCCCGTCCATGAGCGCAGACACCGCGTCACTGATGTCAGCCGTCGTGGTGGCGGCCAAGAACGCCTCGCTCGCCCTGAGCATCAGCTGGCTGCGCCGGAGCGCTGCCTCCACTTCGTCGATCAGACGCTGCCGGGTGGCTTCCGCAGCAGCCGTTTCGTCCTCTCGCGCGAAGAACACGGCCACTTGGTCCCCGACCCGCCAGGCGTGACCGGCGAACTCCCCGTACCCAAGCGCATGATCTCCCGACAACTGCGCCGGCTCACCGTCCGACGAACTCTCCGCGGCCCGGATGATCCGGTGGCGGAACTCGTCCCGTCGCGCTTCCGGGAAGGCCTCCCACATGAGGGTCCCGAGGAGGGATTCGGCCGTCCGGTCCAACAGCGCGGCGGCTGCTCGGTTGACGTAGAGAATCGTCCCGTCGTCGGCGCAGATCGCGACTCCCTGGGGGATCGCTTTCAGCACGGACCAGACGACGGCGGCGTCGGCTGATCGCGGACCTGGCCGCTGGGCCGCCATGAGAGGGAACCTAGCTTCGACCGCCCCCGGCGTCGAGTACGAAGCGGCCGTCGGCCGGCTCGGCCGGCAACCCGCTCGCGGTGCTGCTCGTCGCTGCGCTGTTCTCCCTGCTCGCTCTGGCGCCGCCCAGGCAGCGGTGGCGGTCGGCGTCGTGTGGTTCCTCCTCATCGGCGGCGTCGTCGACACCACCACGCTCCCGGCTGGTGCCGGCGATGCTCGGGCGATGGCGGGCAGGACCCTGATCCCCGGTGTGATCTGGAAGGTCGCCTGGGTCTCAGCTGCCGTCTTGGCCCTGATCGTCGGAGGACAGCTGCTGCTGAGGCCGGGGTATGCGATCGGCTAGGGCGAAACGCCTGTCGTGGAGTCCGGGCGCATCGTCCGGTCTCTCGTCACTGGTCGCGGGAAGGATCGAGAGTGATCGTTCTGCGGCTGGATAACAGGTCGTTGACAGCCTGCGTGTCTTGGTAGAAGGCGTCCGCGCCGTAGATCCTGCCGTCCCGCACCCGGTAGTGCTCCACAACCTTCATCGGCAGTCGGCGCCCGCTCGTGCGCGAGGTGAACACGGCGTCGAGCCGCAACTCCACCACGTCGCCGGCCTCGACGATGTCGTAGTCCTGCACGGACAGTTCTGCCAGTGTGTCGATTTCACGGGTCAGTCGTGCGAACCCCTCGGGCCCTCGCCACTCCCCGCCCCAGGGCAGGGTCTCCGCCTCCCGCCAGACCGCGTCCTCGTCCACCATCTCGAGGGCCGTGGTCCTGTCGGCGGTTTGCACGAATTCTTTCAGCGTGGCCACATCGTCGTGGGCGGTCGAGGTGTCGGCGGGAAAGTAGTGGCCGTTGTCCAGATCGGCGAGCAGGCCGGGCTGGGTGGGTTCCCAGCCGAGGGTCTGGCGGGTGATGAGGTTGGACGCCGGGTAGCTCTGCGTGACCAGATTCGTGAGGAAGCCGAAGTATCCCGGCGTCATCAACTCGTCCGCGGGGATGCTCACGACAGGCAGGCCCAGGCGGCTGGCGATGGCCTCGGCGAGCTCGCGGAACCGGATTCCCCCGTCCCCGACCGCGTGCCAATACCTGCCGGCGGGCCCCTTCTCCAGCGCCAGACGGAACAGGGAGGCGACATCTCGGACGTGCACGGCGGGCCACAGGTTGGCGCCGTCTGCGGGGTAGCCGACGACGCCCTGCTCCTTCGCGAGCGCGATCAGCAAAGGGAGGAAGCCGGCGCGATCGGTCGTGTCGTGCGCGATAAGGGGGAACCGCACGACCGAGGACCGCACTCCCCGGCCGGCGAGGTCGATCACGGCCCTCTCCACGATGTTGCGAGCCCGCAGAGTGCCCTTGTGCTCATCATCGCTGCACAGGGCCGGGTCCTCCTCGACCGCCGGTCGGCCCAGGTTGCCGGGCGAGCCGATGCTCCCCGCCGCGACCAGGGGTTTGCCGGTTCCGGCCAGTGCCTCGCCGAAGGCGTGCATGATCGGGAGTTCCGCGGCGGCCACAGCGTCGATCCCGCCGGCGGGAAGCAGGTCCTGTCGGTGCGCGACGTGGATGACACCGTCGGAGTCCGCGGCCCCTTCCTTGAGCCCGTCGAGGTCTTCGAGGTCGCCGCGGCGCACCCTCGCGCCGAGCGCGGTGAGTGCCGCCGCGGCCCCGTCTGACCGAGCCAGGCCGGTGACCTCGTGCCCGGCGGCGATGAGTTCGGGGATGATGTACGAACCGGAATGTCCGGTCCCACCGGTGACGAAAACGCGCATTACTGTTCCTTGTCAGGATCGAGGGAGCGGCTGTTCTTCTCGTGCCATGAATCGACTGCTGTGATGCCGCGTAGGAAGGACCGTGGGCGCATTCAGCTGAGAAGCTCGGCGCCGAGGGCGACGTTGAACCCTGCACCGCTGCGGGCGAGGCCCATCATCAGGAGGCCCGCCCCTTCCAGCCAATGCGCCATTTCCAGGCCACCCACATCCAGCGGCCGCAGCCCGAGGCTCTCGATGAACGCCGACACGCTCGCCTTGGCCCCCGCGTCGTCGCCGGCGATGAACACGTCCAGCGGGCCGCCCCGGGCCAGGACATGACCGAAGACGGTGTTGAAGGCCTTGACCACGTGCGCGCTCGCCGGGACAGCCTTGGCGATCTCCTGCGCGCCCGACGTGCCCTCAGCGGTGACCAGCCCGGTGTCGTCCGGACCGAGGAACGTGTTGGAGACGTCGACGACGACCTTGCCGGCCAGCGCGTCTCCGTACTGAGCGACAACCGGTACCCCGCCGGCATGTGTCACGGCGAGGATGACGATGTCGCCGGCCGGGATGGCGCCGAATGTCCCGGCCGTGGCGCCGCCGCCGAGCGCGGCGGCGAACTCCTTGGCCTTGGTCTGGTTCCGGCCGATGACCTCGACGACGTTACCGCCGGCGAGCGCCCGCTCGGCCAGAGCGCGGGCCATGCCGCCCACACCGATAATGCTGATGCTGCTCATTCGTATTCCTACTTTCTGACGCTGGGGATAGGCCGTCCTTGCCCACCGCATCCGTTGACGGTGGTGCGGTCGGTGCCCCGAGGAGTCGATGTCGAGCGCTCGACACCTGACGCTGCCATCGGCCCGAGCCGGCGTCCAAGACCTCTTTCGACCGCTGCGATACCCTGAGGGCATCGGTAGACGGGAGGCTCCATGGATCTGGACCTGCGCAAATTGCGCTACTTCGTCGCCGTGGCCGATCGGTTGCACTTCGGCCGCGCCGCCGACGAACTGCACATCGCGCAGCCGGTGCTGAGCCGGCAGGTCCGCGCGCTCGAGAAGGAGCTCGGTGCCTCGCTACTGACGAGGGACAGCCACGGAGTGGCGCTGACCGACGCCGGTCAGCAGCTGCTGGCCGACGCCGGTCCGCTGCTGGCCTCCGCGGAGGCGGCCCGCCGTCGGGTCACCCTCGCCGCCCGCGGCGGCCGGCGGCTCATGGTCGGCTTCCGGGCCGGCGTCGCGGTCGCCCCGGCGGTCCAGCAGTTCGCGACCCGGCACCCGGACGTGGTCGTGGACGTGCAACGGATCGAAGCGGACGACCAGGCCACGATGCTGCTCGACGGTCGCATCGACGTCGGCTACGTACGGCTGCCGATCGACGAGACCGGCCTGCGCGTCGTCCCGGTGTACACCGAGCCACGGATGGCGGTACTGCCCACCGGCCATCGATTGGCAGGCAAGGAACAAGCCACCCAGGCCGACCTGGCCGGCGAGCCTCTGCTGTGGGACTCCGATACGAGCACGCAGCCCACGCAGCGTCCCCACCCCAACGCCGGGTACCTGGTGCGCGGGGTGGACGAGACGCTCGAGCACGTCGCGGCCGGCCGGGGCATCTCGTTCCTGGCCCGTTCGGCGACCGTGTTCTACTCGCATCCGAACATCAGCTACGTCCCCGTCCCGGATATGGCGCCCGACCAGGTGTGCCTTGCGGTGGCGGCATCGCGCGTGTCACCGGTGGTCGAAGACTTCGTCACCGCTGCCCGGGCGATAGCCGAGGTCACGGCAGAATGCGGGAACTATGAAATGTGGCAGCTTGGAGGGGACGGCGTTCCGGGACGCGGGTGAGCAGTTCAGTTGGAAACAGCAGCCCCGGCCCAGCCGCGCGGCACCGCCGAATTCGGTCACGCCCGGGGCGAAGTCCCCGTGGCCGGTTACCGACGCGGCGTGTAGGCAAGCACCACCGCGCCGTTGCCGATGTCGGTCACTCCCGTCAGGTTCATGGGGGTGGTGCCGATGCCGGACAGCAGCGACTCACCGGAACCCGCCACGAACGGGGATATGCTCAGATGAAGCTCGTCCAGCAGTCCCGCCTCGACGAGCGCCCGACTGAACGGGCCGTTTCCATATTTCACCAACGTGCCCGTGCCGGACTCCTTCAGCCCAGCTACGGCATCGATGGCGTCGCCGGCGAGCACGTCGGCGTTCCAGGTGGTTTCGGTCAGCGTGGTGGAGGCGACATGTTTCGGTAGGGAGTTCAACGTGTCGGCGAGATCGCCGGTCATGGTCGGCCACGTTGCGGCGAACGTTTCGTAGGTCACACGTCCGAGCACGAGACCGGCTGCCTTTTCCAACAGTCGGCGCTGATAAGCGAAGTGGTTGTCGTTGGGGGCGACCTTCATCTGCGCGGCCCAGAAGTCGTCCCCCATGAACCTACCGTCGATCGAGACATGGTCATATTCGATCAGCTTTCGCATGCCCGGAGCCAACCATCGCGCTGATCGGCCCGTCTTGTATCGAACCGAATCCCGCCCGCTTCGGGCGGTCTTGCTCGAGCGGGTCGAGGCAGCGTAGCGGTGGTGGTCAGGGATCAGAACGCGAGGAACGTGGCGCCGGATCTCAGCTCGCCGGGGGTGTGGCCGGTCGCCCACCGCATGGCCCGCGCAAGCTGCGGCTGGTCGTAGTAACCGCCGGCGCTGACCGCGTCGGCCGTCGATCCCCCCGCCGCGAGGAGCTGCGCGGCGTGGTGTGCCTGCTCGATGCTGACGAGCTTGCGGCGCGATATCCCGACAGCCCGGCGGAACCGGATTTGCGCCGTCCGCTCCGACAACGCTCGTGGTCGTTCGCCGTGACGGATCTCGTCGACGAGTGGATCGAAGAACAACAAACCGGCTCGCACGAGCCTATGGACGAAGACGTCGACGTTCTGCTCGGTCGGCATCTCCCAGTCTCGGTTGCCCAGCAAAATTCGGTCGCCTGACAAGGCCGGCAAAAATGCATCGTTCAGGTCGACCAGATCGAAAGGTGGGAACAGGGGCAGATAGGCGCCGAGCTGCAGCTCGACACCAAAGAACTCCCATCCCTCCGGACATGTCAGTTCTGTAGCCCTGGTCTCCGGTCCGCGTACGTGGACCGTCACCCTGTCGCCGCTCCGCGCAAACGCGATCATGGAGGAGCTCTTGGCCGCCGAGGAGAAACTGGTCGTGGCGTCGCAGCGTGCCGACCACACTCGTTGCACCAGAGGGAGTTCGCCGGCAACAGCGTCGAAGACCAACCCCACGACGGGAGTCTAGTCCAGGAGGCGCGATCCAGGCTGAGAAGCGGGCACACGTCGTGGCGGGTCCCAGGTCAGAGCCTCGCCACGGGCTCAGGCGAGCTGAGCAGGTCCGCGAGGAGGTCGGGGTCCCGCAGGTGCGGGTAGGCCCGGCACACGCGGTCGATCTCGGCGGCCTGCCCGGGCGAGAGGTCCACGCCGAGGTCGAGGCACCAGCGCCCGGCGAGCACTCCGTCGCGCACCAGCACCTCATGGATGCCGGGGATACACCCACGGAAGCCGTGGGCCGCGTCGAAGATCGCAGCGTTGGCGTCGGTGAGGTCGGCCGCCACGGCGA
>DASXJE010000009.1 GCA_036497565.1 Mycobacteriales bacterium | reverse complement strand
ACGGACCGTCGGCACGCGGAAGTAGGAGTCGGTAATCACCGCGGCCAGCACATCACCGGGTGTGCGATCCGGGCGGTTGGCCAGGTAGGTGTCCGCGATCGAGGTGTCCCGACCGCCTGCGGCTAGCCTGCCGTGCAGCACTTCCGGCGTAACCGCGTCGATGGCGCCCGTCGGCACAACGAACAACCGGTACTCTTCCGCGGTCGTGCCGACCAGCATGGGTACGTCGTGGCCGGTGCCGGCTCTGATCGCGTCGATTGGCCGCTGGCGGATCAGCTCGCCGTCGACAACGGGCAGAAACGCCATCCCGGCCGCCACGATGGATGATCCCCACAGGTTCGGGTCCGGATTCTTCGCGGCGTCCAGCGAGATCGACTGCTGCGCCTCGACCAGCCGTCCGACGTCCACCGACGCGAACGCGTCAGCCGTCGCCGGGACGTCCAGCCGAGCGGCCAGTTCCGCCGTGATGCGGGTCGCATCCGTCTCCGTTGCGATGACGTGAGCGCTTCCGCTTTGCGCGATCGCCTTGCCGAACAGGCCGCGTCCGGCAGCCACCGACACGAGAGTAGTCACGCTCATTGCGCCGGCCGACTCGCCGAAGATCGTCACGTTGTTCGGGTCGCCGCCGAACGCGGCAATGTTGTCCTGCACCCACGCCAATGCCGCCAGCTGGTCCCGGATGCCGCGGTTGGCCGGTGCGTCGGGCAGCAGAGCGAAGCCCGGTGCCCCCAACCGGTAGTTCATGCTGACCAGCACCACGCCGTCCCTGGCGAACGCCCGCCCGTCGTAGGACGGCACCGAGTTCCCGCCGTTGCGGAACGAGCCGCCATGGATCCAGACCATCACGGGAAGACCGCCACCGCCGGGGTCCGGCGTCCAAACATTGACGTTGAGGCTCTCGTCGCCCGCGATCACCGGGTCCAGCAATAGCGTGTCCATCGGTGACGCGTACGGCGGTTTCGGCGCCGTCGGGCCCAACCTGGTCGCGTCGCGCACGCCATCCCAGCTCACGGCGGCCGCCGGCGCCTCGAACAACGCTCGCCCGGTCGGCGCGGCGGCGTACGGGATGCCGAGGAACGCACTGACGCCATCCACCTGGGTGCCCCGCACCTTGCCCTGCGTAGTGCTCGCGATGACCTCGTCCATGGTGCTCAGGCTAGGACCAACGGTCCCCCACAGCCTAGGTTGGGCGGGTGAGCGATGCTCCGGTCGATGCGGTGATCTTCGACCTCGACGGCACACTCGTCGACCATGTCGGCTCGGTGACCGCCGCGCTCCACGCGTGGTTGCCGTCGCTGGGAGTCGTGGCAACGGACGATCTGGCCGAAGCGTGGTTCGACGCCGAGGAACGGCACTTCCCGGCCTGGCGATCGCGGCAGATCAGCTTCGCCGAGCAGCGCCGCCGACGGCTGCGTGACTTCCTCCCGCTCATCGGCATCGATCCCGGCGCCGACAAGGACCTCGACGCCATATTTGCCGGGTACCTGGCCTGCTACGAGGCGGCGTGGACCACGTTCCCCGACGTCGACGCCGCCCTGACCGCGCTGGCCGACACCGGACTCAAGACGGCGGTGCTCACCAATGGGACCGTCGAACAGCAGACCGCGAAATTGAATGCCGTCGGGCTCCGGGGGCGGACTGGACCTGTCTTCACCGCCGAAGAACTCGGCGCTGCCAAGCCAGACTCGTCGACGTATCTCACGGTGTGTACCCAACTCGACGTCAATCCCGGTGCCGCCCTGCACGTCGGCGATCTCTACGAACTCGACGTCCTCGCGCCACGGGCGGCCGGGCTGCGGGCCGTACTCCTCGACCGGGCGGACCGCGGGCTATACGACGAGCCGCACCGAATCACCTCTCTGGACCAGCTGGCCGATCACGTCGCCGGCACCTGACAATCGCGGTGCCTTCACCGCCTCAGTCAGGCGGTGTGACCGGCGCCAACCAGAAGAACTCGAGCTGAATGTTGTCCGGGTCGCGGAACGTGATCATCGCGTTCGACGTGTACGACGGTTCCTTCACACCCGAGTTGATGATCGCCAACTCGTCCAGCCGACCGACCCATGCAGTGAGCTCGTCTCGGCTATCGACCAGGAACTCGAGGTGGTCCAGGCCCGTCCGACGTTCGTCGAACGGGTCGCTGTTGCTGGAGGCGTGGTCGACGAGGCAAAGCCTCAGGCCACTTCGACGCTCGATCAGGCAGACCTGTCCGACGTGGCCGTCCGACTGAACATGACGACTCTCCTCGTGCATGCCGAGAAGGTCTCGGTACCAGTCCCCGCTCCGCGACGGATCGGTGACGGTCAGTGTGGCGATGACCTCGCCGGTGATAGCGGGCATGGCCGCAATCGTCCGCCGCCGGAACAGATCCGCAAACGACAAAGGCGACCCCGTCTCCACCTGCCCGAAAAGGCGTTGAGGCTGGCCGAGGTTAGCTCCTACGCTCCGCCGATGGTCTATCAGCATCCGCTGGCTTATCTGCTGGGCTTGGAGGGCGTGGCGCTTCTGCGCGCCTTCAGCGGTGACTACGACCGCGGATTCACTGACGCGCGCTTCGCGGAGATGCGGGCCCTGCTGGACTCGGTCGACAAGCTCGGCGAGGGCGTTGACACCCCT
>DASXJE010000008.1 GCA_036497565.1 Mycobacteriales bacterium | reverse complement strand
GTACCGACGAAGGCGTCGGAGAGTGCCGCCGCGGTGCGCTCCCACTGCGCGTAGGCCTGCGGGTAGCCGCTCTGCTGCACCGCCTGTGCGACCTGGGTCACCGGGCGGGTCCGCCACCCGTGCACCTTGACCAGCGCGTCGTAGAACTTGCCGGTGGCATAGACCGGGTTCTGCAGCTTGACTGCGGGCCCCCACCCCTGCGACGGGCGTTGCTGGAACAGTCCGACGGAGTCGCGGTCGCCGTAGTCGAGGTTGACCAGCTTCGACTCCTGGATGGCGGCCGCGAGGGCGATCGTCACCGCGCGGGACGGCAGCCCGCGGCGGATGGCGACCGCGCTGATGGTCGCCGCGTTGGCCGCCTGCTCCGTCGACAGGCTGTACGGCGTGTCCACCGCCTTGCACCGCGCAAGGGGAGCGGCGGGCGGCGGCGACGAGCCGACGACGCGCACCACCACGACCACAGCGCCTGCCAGCACCAGTAATGCGGCCAGTAGCACCGCTCGGCGCGCCCCCCGTGTGGCCACCGACGCTCAGTCGTTCGCGTGCAGCGCGGCGTTCAGCTCGACCGACCGACCGGCCCGCGGCACGACCTCCAGGGTCCCGGTCACGCTGTTACGCCGGAACAGCAGACCGTCCTGACCCGAGAGCTTGCGGGCCTTCACGACGTCACCGTCCGGCGTCGTCACCTTCGCGCCGGACGTGACGTAACAGCCGGCCTCGACCACGCAGTCGTCGCCCAGCGATATGCCGATACCGGAGTTGGCTCCGAGCAGGCACCGGCGACCGATCGAGATCACCTCGGTGCCGCCGCCCGAGAGGGTTCCCATGATCGATGCGCCGCCGCCGACGTCGGAGTCCGCACCGACCACCACGCCGGCCGAGATGCGCCCCTCGACCATCGACGGGCCCAGGGTGCCGGCGTTGTAGTTGACGAACCCCTCGTGCATCACCGTCGTGCCGGAGGCGAGGTGCGCGCCGAGCCGGACCCGGTCGGCATCGGCGATGCGCACGCCGGCGGGGAGCACGTAGTCGGTCATCCGCGGGAACTTGTCCACGCCGTAGACCTGCGGTGGGCCCCCGGTCGCCCAGAGGCGCAGCCGGGTTGTTTCGAAATCCTCGACGGCGCAGGGCCCGCGGTCGGTCCATGCGACGTTGGCCATGACGCCGAAAATGCCCTCCACGGACAGTGAACGCGGAGCTGCGAGGCGGTGGGAGAGCAGATGCAGCCGCAGGTAGGCGTCGGCGGTGTCGGCTGGCGCGGCCGCCAGGTCGGGGAGCACGGTGCGGACCACCTCGACGCGCACCCGACGGGCGCCGTCGGGGCCGGTCATCGCGGTGAACTCGGCCGGGGCCGTCGCGCCCTGGGGCGGGGTCCCGAGCGAGGGATGTGGGTACCAGACATCGAGGACGAGACCGCTGTCGGTCACGGTGGCCAGGCCGAAGCCCCAGGCAGCATTCTGGGTCGTCACGCCGTTACGGTACCTGCGTGGCGGATCTGGATCTGATGCTGGACGGCGCCGCGCTCACCGCGGCGCTGGTCGACGTGCCGTCGGTCTCCGGCGGAGAGGGGCCACTGGCCGACCTGGTCGAGGCGGCCCTGCGCGACCTCGGGCACCTGCGGGTCGCCCGCGACGGCGACGCGGTGCTCGCGCGTACGACGATGGGCCGGCCCCGCCGGGTGCTGCTCGCCGGTCACCTCGACACCGTCCCGATCGCGGACAACGTCCCGTCGCGGACCGACGGCGGGGTGATCCACGGCTGCGGTACGTCGGACATGAAGTCCGGCGACGCGGTGATGCTCCGGCTGGCCGCGACCCTCCGCGAGCCGGCGTACGACTTGACCTTCGTCTTCTACGACAACGAGGAGGTCGAGGCAGAGCGCAACGGGCTCGGCCGGATCTCCCGGACCCACCGGGAATGGCTCGACGCCGACCTGGCTGTGCTGATGGAGCCGACCTCGGGAGCCGTGGAGGCGGGCTGCCAGGGCACTCTGCGCGCGGTCGTCACACTCGCCGGCCGGCGCGCGCACAGCGCCCGGTCCTGGCTCGGCGACAACGCCATCCACCGCGCCGCGCCGGTGCTCGAGCGGCTCGCCGGATACGAGCCGCGCTCGGTCGACCTCGACGGCTGCGTCTACCGCGAGGGCCTCAACGCCGTACGCATCGACGGCGGGGTCGCCGGCAACGTCGTGCCCGACGCCTGCACCGTCACCGTGAACTTCCGGTTCGCTCCGGACCGCTCGGAGGCGCAGGCCGCCGGGCACGTGCGGGAAGTCTTCGACGGGTACGACGTCGACGTGATCGACTCTGCGCCCGGCGCTCTTCCCGGGCTGAGCGCACCGGCCGCGCAGGCCTTTCTCGCCGCCGCCGGCGGGGACCCGACGGCGAAGTACGGCTGGACCGACGTGGCCCGGTTCGCCGCGCTGGGCATCCCGGCGGTCAACTACGGCCCCGGCGACCCCAACCTCGCCCACACCCGCGACGAACACGTCCGGATCGGGCCGATCGGTGACTGCGAGCACGTTCTGGCCGCCTACCTCAACGGCAGCTGAGCAAGGGCCGAACCGCCACCGCACCGCGAGACTACGGTGATCTGCATGAGTGATGCAGTGCCCCAGGAGCCGGAACGCGCGGTCGAGCATCGCCGCGGCCCGGTCCTGCTCCGCCGGGGCCAGGTCAAACCCGGCACGACCGACCAGCGACTGCTCGACAGCCGCGGTGGGGCCGACTGGGTGCATACCGACCCCTGGCGGGTGCTGCGGATCCAGTCCGAGTTCGTCGAGGGCTTCGGCCTGCTCGCGGAGCTCCCCCGAGCGGTCAGCGTGTTCGGCAGCGCCCGGGCCGCCCGCACCGACCCGGAATACCGGTCCGGGCTGGAGTTGGGCCGGGCCATCGCGGAGGCCGGGTTCGCCGTCATCACCGGTGGCGGGCCCGGGGTGATGGAGGCCGCCAACCGCGGCGCCCAGGAGGCCGGCGGCATCAGCGTCGGGCTCGGCATCGAACTGCCGTTCGAGCAGCGACTCAACGACTGGGTCGACATCGGGCTGCAGTTCCGCTACTTCTTCGCCCGCAAGACCATGTTCGTCAAATACGCGCAGGCCTTCGTGATCCTCCCGGGCGGGTTCGGCACGCTCGACGAGCTGTTCGAGGCGCTGACGCTGGTGCAGACCCGCAAGGTCACCCAGTTCCCGGTCGTGCTTTTCGGCACCAGCTACTGGTCGGGTCTGATCGATTGGCTCCGCGGAACGGCGCTGGCCGGCCACAAGATCCGCTCGGCCGACCTCGACCTGATCACCGTCACCGACGACGTCGACGAGGCCGTGAAGATCATCCTCGCGGCCAACGGGGCGCCGGAGTAGCCGCTCAGTCCACGCCGCGGCGGGCGACCGATGGCGCGCGATCGCCTCGGATCGAGGACACCATGTCGAGCACCCGGCGGGTGGCCCGTACGTCGTGGGCCCGGAAGACCCGGGCGCCGAGCCACGCACACACGGCCGTCGCGGCCAGCGTTCCCTCGAGCCGCTCGTCGACGGGCAGGTCGAGGGTCTCGCCGACGAAATCCTTACGGGACAGGGCAACCAGCACCGGCCATCCGGTGGCGACCAGCCGGTCGAGCTCGCGGGTGAGCTGCAGCGAGTGCTCGGTCGTCTTGCCGAAGTCGTGCCCGGGGTCGACGAGGATCCCGTCTGGGCGGACGCCGGCGGCGAGCGCCCGGTCGGCCAGGTCGACGACGGTGCTCACGACGTCGGCGGTGACGTCGTCGTAGCGGACCCGGTGCGGAAGGGTCCGCGGCGGCAGGTGCCCGGCGTGCGTGCACACCAGGCCGACCCCGGTGTCGGCGGCGACCCGCGCGAGGCCGGGGTCGAAGCCCTGCCAGGCGTCGTTGATCAGGTCGGCGCCCGCCTGCACCGCCGCTGCGCCGACCTCGGCGCGCCAGGTGTCGACGCTGATGACGAGGTCGCGGTGGCGGGATCGCACGGCCGCGATGAGCTCCGCCGTACGCCGGATCTCCTCCGCGGGGGTGACGTCCTCGCCAGGCCCCGCCTTCACCCCGCCGATGTCGACGATCTGCGCGCCGGACGCCACCGCCGCATCGGTCGCCGTAAGCGCCTCCTCGAAGGCGAAGGTGGCTCCCTGGTCGTAGAACGAGTCGGGTGTCCGATTGACCACGGCCATCACGAGGAGCTCGTCGTCGTCGAACGTGCGGCTGCCCAGGCGCAGCGGCATAACCCTCCCTGGGTCGCGGAGCGGCTGTCGATCGTCGGCCCACAGCGTGACACGATCGCCTCGTGGCCACGTTCCTGACCTACTTCTTCGGCATCATCGTCGTCGGCGGGGTCCTGTTCCTGATCGCGTCCTTCGTCTTCGGTCGCGGTGAGCAGCTGGCCCCGATGCCGCGCGACGCCTCCCCGCTGCACCTGCCAGAGGACCGGCCGGTCACCGGCAGGGACGTGCGCGGGCTCCGGATCCCCGTGGTGTTCCGCGGCTACCGGATGACCGAGGTCGACTGGCTGCTCGAGGAGCTGGCCGACTCGCTGGAGGCGCGCGACCGGGAGATCGTCGCGCTGCGCACCGGAGGCGGGCGGGCCGACCGTGACGCCGACGAACCGAGCAGGCCCGGGCGGGAGGACGACGATGGCTGACGAGACCGTCCCGAAGACCGGCGGCCGGGCGACGCTCGGCCCGGACGGCCGGCGTCGCTGCCCCTGGGCGACCGCCGCGCCGGACTACCTCGCCTACCACGACGAGGAGTGGGGGCGGGAACTGCGCGGTAACGACGCGCTCTTCGAGCGGCTCTGCCTCGAGGCGTTCCAGTCCGGTCTGTCGTGGATCACGATCCTGCGCAAGCGGCCGGCCTTCCGCCGTGCCTTCGTCGACTTCTCGATCGACAAGGTCGCGAAGTTCGGTGCGGCCGACGAGAAGCGGCTGCTCGCCGATGCAGGCATCGTCCGCAACCGGGCGAAGGTGTCGGCCGCGATCGCCAACGCCCGCGCCGCACAGCAACTGCCCGACGGCCTGTCCGCGCTGCTCTGGTCGCACGCGCCGGAGCCCCGGCCGCGTCCGCCCGAGACGACCGCCGAGATCCCGGCGACGACACCCACGTCGACGGAATTGGCCCGCGACCTCAAACGACGCGGCTTCCGGTTCGTCGGCCCGACGACCGCCTATGCGCTGATGCAGGCCACCGGAATGGTCGACGACCACCTCGCCGACTGCTGGTGCTCCGGCTGACGCGTCAGCCGGTCTCCGGCCGGGGATAGTCGGCGAAGACCGCCGCCGCGGCCCGGTGGAAACCGTCGGGCTGGCCGGCGGCCGCGAACGTCGCCGCGATCTCGGTCATCTCCCCGGTCCACCGCCAGCCCTTCGCGGCCGCGGAAGCGCGGGCCTGTTCGCTGCGGGCCGGCAGCTCCGGGAGCGAGTCCGACCACTGCGCGACCAGCGCCTCGTCGACGCCGTAGTTGCGGGCGGTCTCGCGCAGCGCCAACAGCAGCGCCGCGGATCCCTTGGTCCAGGCCGCGAACACCATCTTCATCGCTGACGCCGCGGTCGGGTCGTCGCCGAGGACCGCGGCGTCGAGCGCCGTCCCGGCGCATAGGCCCGCGACCTGATCCGCCCGCTCGCCGGACAGGTAGAGCCGTGTCGA
>DASXJE010000007.1 GCA_036497565.1 Mycobacteriales bacterium | reverse complement strand
GTTCGGTCAGATACCGCAGCATCTCGAAGCTGGCCGACCCCGATCCGATGATCACCGCCGCCTGCAGTACGACGGTCGGTACCTCGCCGTCGAGCAGGATCTGTCCCACCTCGGTGCGCGACGCGAGGTGCGCCGAGAGCTCCACCCCGGCCGGATGCAGGCCGCCCAGATAGACGATCCGGGAAACCCCCGCAGCGGCCGCGGCGTCGGCCACGGTCCGCGCAGCACGGCGGTCGATGTCGGCGAAGTCCCGCTGCGTCAGCGAATGCACGAGGAAGTACACGACGTCCTGCCCGTCGACCGCCGTCGCGACGGCGGCCGGATCGAGGACGTCGGCGGACACCTCTTCGACGCGGTCGCGCCAGGGCACGCCCGAAAGCTTGTCCAGGTGACGCGCGACAACCCGCACCTGGTGACCCGCGTCGAGCAGGTCCGGCACGAGGCGGCCGCCGATGTAACCCGTCGCGCCGAAGACCACACATCGCATCGGCCCATCCTCCGTTGTCCGCGACCGGTCCGCAGCGACTTACGGCGTGTCGAGGCGGGCCTCGCCGTAACCTCGACCCGTGGAGCGGTACGTCATTCGCGGCGGAAAGCGGGGATACGAGCGGCTTCAGTTGCTCGCCCGGGCACGGATGCCCGACACGCGGGACCTCTTCGACCGGGTGGGCATCACCCCCGGCTGGCGCTGTCTCGACCTCGGCTGCGGCAGCGGCGATGTCACCTTCGAAATCGCCCGTCGGACCGGCCCGGACGGACACGTGACCGGGATCGACATGGATGCGACGAAGCTCGAGCTCGCCCGCAGCGCTGCGGCGGGTCTCGGCCTGACCCAGGTCGAATTCCGTTCGTCGGACGTGAGCGCCTGGCACGAGCGGGACGCCTACGACATGGTCTACAGCCGCTTCCTGCTCCAGCACCTGCAAGATCCGGTCGACCTGCTACGCCGCATGTGGGCGGCGCTGCGACCGGGTGGTGCCCTGGTCGTCGAAGACGCGGATTTCGACGGCCTCTTCTGCCATCCGCCGAACGACGCGTTCGACTTCTACGCGGACAACTACCGGCGCGTGCTCGCTCTCAACGGCGGCGATCCTGCGATCGGCCGCAAGCTGTACGGGTACTTCGGCGCCGCGGGAATCTCCCGGCCGGAGCTGAACCTGGTGCAAAGCGTCTACGCCGCCGGGGAAGGTAAGACGTTGGCGTTTTCGACCCTCGAGGCGACCGCCGATTCCCTCCTCGAGGCGAGGCTTGCAACTCCGGACGTGATCAGTGCGGCTCTCGCGAGCCTGGCCCGCTTCACCGAGGATCCGGACACCATCGTCGGAGACCCTCGTATCTTCCAGGTGTGGTGCCGTCGCTGATCTGACCCCCTAGGAATCCGGGGTCGACGCGGCCGGCGGGGTTGGGGGCGCCGGATCGGCCTTCTTGCCGTTGCCGGCCTTCTTGCCGTTGGTCGGGCTGGGGAACCACCGCGACAACGTCCCCTGCGCCGCGGCCTCTCCACTCTGCCCGCCGCCGGCCCCGCGGAGGAAGTTCGCGAAGACGACGGCGACTAATGCGCCCGCGATCGGTCCGACCAGATAGGCCCACCAGGACGTCCAGTCGCCGAGGACGAGCGCCGGTCCCAGCGAACGGGCGGTGTTCATCGAGGCACCACTGACCGGCGACCCCCACAGCCCGGCGAGCGCTATGTAGCTGCCGACACCGACAGCGGCGATGGGCCCCACCTGCTGGGCGCCGGACGCGGTGCCGAGGATGGTGCTCACGAGGCCGGCGGTCAGGATGATTTCCCACACCAGCGCCGTACCGGTGGAGATGCCGTGCCCTGGAAGGGTGAGGCCCGCCGCGCCCTGCTTGCCGATCAGCGCGCGCAGCACAAGGGTGGCCAAGATGGCCCCCACGAATTGGGCGACGAGGTAGGCCGGAACGCGCTTCCACGGGAAGTCGCCTCGAAGGGCGAACGCGATGCTGACTCCGGGGTTGAGGTGTGCTCCGGAAACCGCTCCCATGAACAGGATGATCGCGGTCACCATCAGCGCGGGTGCCACGACCAGCGCCGTATAGGGAACCGCGCTGCCGCCGAAGCGGGCACTGACCATGCCGCCGCCGACCGCCACGAGCACCAGGAAGAAGGTGCCGAGGAGTTCGGAAAAGAGCCGACGGGCCTCGTACCGGTCGTCCCAGAAGTCGAACTCGCGCTTCACCGAGTTCGGCGTACCCATCGAGCGAAGGGTGAGCGCACTGGCCTCGAGCCGCGGGTCCGGTGCCGCCCCCGGGTCCGGTGCCGCCCCCGGGCGCGGCCGTGTGGTGTCGGTGGTCATGGTCGTCCTTCCCCGCGGTCGCATTCGCGCGCGACCGTCTCTGCCAGGCTCCCCGTCCTACGGCGCGGATGGATCACCCAGGAGGGGTGAGGCTTGACCGGGATGAGACGGTGAGCCGTGGCCGAAATCATCCTGTCCGAGCGGATCGACGACGTCGACTGGGCGGCGCTCAAGGCGGCGCTTGCCGCGGACCAATTCGACAACGGGCGTACGCCGGAGGAGTACCGGCGCTCGCACGAAAACTCTCACGCCGTCGCCTTCGGCCGCTGCGACGGCGAATACGTCGCCAACGGCCGCATCCTCAGCGACGGCGTATGCAACGCGTATCTGGTCGACGTCTGGACCGCGTCGGCACATCGTCGTCGGGGGATCGGTCGAGAGGTGGTGGAGCGGCTCGTCGCCACCGTTCCCGGCCAACACGTCGCGATCTTCACGCCTGACATGCAGAAGTTCTATTCGACCCTCGGCTTCGAGCCGGAAGAAACCGGCATGAGCCGAGTGGTGGGGACGTGGCTCGGACGCTCCACCTAGGTGCCACGGCACGCTGTCGTAGGGTGACGGAAAGTTCTTGTGTGGCAGGGGTTTCCGGGCTCGGGGAATTGTCGGTGGGTCGGTTTATGGTGTGGTCATGGTCAGCAGTTCGGGTCCCGGTGGACACCCGGTGTGGGACGCGGTCAGGTCTCTGACTGCGGCGGTCGACGGGCTCGCGGGTTCCGCGTTGTGGCGGTGCGGGGATGAGGAGCTGCTCGACCTGCAGCAGGTGCTGGAGACGGCGGCACGCAGGTTGTCGGCGGCGTCGTTGCGGCTGGTCGCCGAAGTCGACGACCGCCGGCTGGCCACGGCTCGTGGGGCGGCGTCGACGGCGGCGTTGCTGCGGCAGCTGTTGAACATTTCCGCGGGTGAGGCGGGGTGGCGGGTGACGGCGGCGGAGAAGCTGTTGGACCGGGTCGGCCCGTCCGGAGAAACGGTGCCCGCGGCGTTGCCGGTGACGGGGGCGGCGTTGGCGGAGGGGTCGATCGAGGCGGGTCAGGCCCGGTTGATCTGCGAGACGATCCGCCGCCTCCCCGCCCGGGTCGACACTCGCACCCGCGAACACGCGGAAGCGTTCCTGGCCGCCCAAGCCCGCGACGTCGATACGACCACGCTGGGGAAGATCGCCCGCCGGATGGTCGCCACCCTGGACCCGGACGGCGCCGCGCTCGATGACGAGGACGCCGTCCGGGCCCGGGAACTGTCGCTGAGCCGGGACCAGGACGGCATGACGATGATCCGCGGCCGCCTGGATGCGGAGGGGGCGGCGGTGCTGCGCACCGCGCTGGACCCGTTCACCGGCCCGGCACCGTCCACCGCAGAAGGGCCGGATCCGCGTTCCCCGGCCCGGCGGCAGGCCGACGGGCTGATCGAGTTGGCCCGCCGGGCTCTCACCGCCGGAGACCTCCCCGAGACGGGTGGGCAACGGCCGCAGGTCACGATCACCCTCGACTGGGAAAGTCTCCAAAAGCAGCTGGGCACCGCCGAGCTGGGCTGGGGCGGGCCGGTCACCGCCGCGACCGCCCGCCGCATCGCCTGCGACGCCCAACTCATCCCCGTGCTGCTCGGCGGCGCCGGCCAACCCCTGGACGTCGGCCGGGCCAGTCACACCATCCCGGTCGGCATCCGCCGCGCCCTGGTGGCCCGGGACCGGGGCTGTGCGTTCCCCGGCTGCGACCGACCCGCCGCCTGGTGCGACGGACACCACATCCACCACTGGGCCGACGGCGGACCCACCGCCATCACCAACCTGGTGCTGCTGTGCGGGCACCACCACCGCACCATCCACCACCACGGCTGGCAGGCCCGCATCGTCGACGGCTTACCGGAGTTCCTGCCCCCACCCTGGATCGACCCCACCCAGACACCACGCCGCAACCGGCTGCACCACCTCCCCGCCATGCCCGACCCACCCGACCGCCCCGACCCGCCGGACACTGCGCGGCGACCACTCGAGTTGGTCACCAGATGAACGGACGGTGCGACATCGTGTGCGCTATGCGAGTACAACGTCCGATGATGGCCACGACCTCGGACCACCGCAGCACGGCCGCGCGACATCGTGCGCGCTACTCGCATAATCCGGGGCC
>DASXJE010000006.1 GCA_036497565.1 Mycobacteriales bacterium | reverse complement strand
GGTGCGCAGCGGCGCAGCGCCGGTCGGCAGCAGCCGGTAGGTGGTCGACGTCGGGACGATGATGTAGTCGCCCTGCCCGATGTCGAAGCCGCCGAAGACCGACTCGAACCGGCCCGCGCCGGACTCGATGTAGATGCACTCATCGCCGATGGCGTTGCGGTAGAGCGGGCTCGGCCGGTCGGCGACGGCGTAGGAGATCCGGCAATCGTCGTTGGCCAGCAGATACTGCCGTCCGGTGATCGCGTCCGCGCCGGTGGTGTCGAGCTTGTGGGTCTTGAGGTGCCGGGGGAGCAGCGGCAGGTTGGCCTTGCGGCCGGCCGGGGGTGCGCTGTGCACCTGGCTGTCGACGATCGCGGTGGGCAGCCCCTCGTGGTAGAGCAGCGCGGAGTCGGCGGAGAAGCCCTCGACCCCCATCAACTCCTCGGGGTAGAGCGTGCCGTCCGGCTTGTGGAACGCCGTGTGGCGCTTGTGCGGGATCGCGCCGACCGCGCGGTAGTAAGGCATGACGACCTCCGTGCTGCCCGATTATCGGACAACCTTGTCCTCTATTTGTAGGGTGGGCTACGGTCACGGTCGTGTCAACCGTGTCGGCAGTCTCCTGGGTGCCGGTGGTCGACGGCTCGCCGTTTCCGGTCGCCAACCTGCCCTACGGCGTGGCACGGGTCGCTGCCGATCGGCACGTCGTCGTCGCGATCGGCGACCGCGCGCTCGATCTGACCGTCGCGGCCGACCTCGGCCTGATCGACGACCCCGATCGCCACCTCGCCGGTCCCGACCTCAACCCGCTGCTGGCCGCCGGTCGACCGCGGTGGAGCGCCCTACGGGCCCGGGTCGGCGAACTGCTGACCGACCGGCAGTTCGCCGCGCAGGTCACCCCGCTGCTGCTCGATCGCCACGACCTGCCACTGGTGCTGCCGTTCGAGGTGGCCGACTACGTCGACTTCTACTCCTCCGAGCAGCACGCGACGAATGTCGGCCGGATCTTCCGGCCGACGCAGCCGCCGCTGCCGCAGAACTGGAAGCACCTCCCGGTGGGCTACCACGGCCGGTCCGGCACGGTGGTGGTCTCCGGTACGCCGGTCGTGCGGCCGCACGGACAGCGTCGGACCGAGTCGGGCCCGGCGTTCGGGCCGAGTGCCCGGCTCGACATCGAGGCGGAGGTCGGGTTCGTCGTCGGTACGCCGACCGGTCTCGGCCGGCCGGTGTCCACGGCGTCGTTCGGCGAGCACGTCTTCGGCGTGGTCCTGCTCAACGACTGGAGCGCGCGCGACATCCAGTCGTGGGAGACCGTGCCGCTGGGCCCGTTTCTCGGAAAGTCCTTCGCCACCTCGATCTCGCCGTGGGTCGTCCCGCTCGAGGCGCTCGAGGCGGCCCGGCTGCCGGGGCCCCGACAGGACCCCGCGCCGTTGGATTACCTGCGGCCGAGCGAGCCGTGGGGACTGGATCTCACGCTCGAGGTGTCGGTCAACGGCCAGGTGGTGTCGCGGCCGCCGTACGCCGGCATCTACTGGACGGCCGACCAGCAGCTCGCGCATCTCACGGTCAACGGGGCGGCGCTGCGCACCGGCGATCTCTTCGCGTCGGGAACGGTCTCGGGCGATGCGCCGGGCGAGCTCGGCTCGCTGATCGAGCTGACCTGGAACGGCACCCGGCCGCTGAAGCTGACGGACGGCTCGACCCGGACCTACCTGGAGGACTGCGACACGGTGTCGATCTCGGCTTTCGCACCCGCTGTGGGCGGAGGCCGCCTCGGCTTCGGCGCGGTGGCAGGCACCGTCGCCCCGGCGATCCCGCCGCCGGCGTACTGAGGAACCGACGATGCCCGAGACTGCGCAGACCCTCGACCGCGGGATCCGGATCCTCACGCTCGCCGGCGCGTCGCCGCACGGTCTGACCGTCGCCGAGCTGGCCGCCGAGCTGGCGGTCGGCCGCGCAGTCGTCTACCGACTCGTCGCGACGCTGGAACGGAACAGCCTGGTCCGGCGCGGTGCCGACGGCCGGATCCGGCTCTGGCTCGGGCTGCTCGAGCTGGCCCACGACGTGCAGCCGCACCTGCGCGACATCGCCCTTCCGCGGCTGCGGTCACTCGCTGAGGCCGTAGGCGCCACCGCACACCTGACCATCGCCGACGGGGGAGAGGCGCTGGCCCTGGCCGTCGCCGAACCGAGCTGGACCGGCCTGCACGTCGCCTACCGGGTCGGTTCGCGCCACCCGCTCGGGCAGGGCGCCGCGGGTCGCGCGATCCTGCTGGGCCGAGACCCGGACTCGACGCAGCCCTACGCCGTGACCGTGGGCGAGTTGCAGGACGGCGCGTACGGCGTCGCCGCACCCATCCGCGGCGTACCCGGGTTGCAGGCCAGCGTCGGAGTAGTCGCGATGCGCGAACTGCAGGGCGACGACGTCGGCCCCCGGGTCGCCGCCGCCGCCCGCCAGATCGCCACCGCCCTGACCTGAGCTATCGGGCAGGCAGCTGGGCGGGCGCCTGGACAAAACCCACTACTAGTGGGTTTTGGTCCGCGACACGCCGTTGGGAGTGTCCATAACCCACTAGTAGTGGGTTTTGTCCACGGGACCCGGGGCTCTTGATCCGGTGCAGGGTCGGGCCTACGGTCCCGGGGTCGACGCGCGGCACCGGGCCGGGCGGGACGAGGTCGCGGGAGGACCACCCACGATGACCAGACGCCAGCGCAGGACCGGTATCGCTCTCGCCGCGTCGCTCGGCCTCGTCGGGCTGGGCGTCGGCGTCGGCGTCGGTACGTCGGCATCTGCGGCACAGGCACCGGCACCGGCCGCGCATCCGCGCGCCGCGCATGTCTGGGTCACCACGCCCGACCGGGCCCAGTTGCTGAGCGACGACGGCCCGCTGCCGTTCTCCGGAGCGGCCGCCGGACAGCAGGTGCAGGTTAACGAGAAGCACACCTACCAGGTGATGACCGGCTTCGGCGCGGCCATCACCGACTCGTCCGCCGTCGACCTCTACCGACTCGACCCGCGGACGCGCAGCCGTCTGATGGCCGAGCTGTTCGACCCGCAGCACGGGGAGGGCCTGAGCTTCCTGCGGCAACCGATGGGCGCGTCGGACTTCGTCGACGGCAAGGACTACACGTTCGACGACCTGCCGGCCGGGCAGACCGACTACGCCATGCGGCACTTCTCGGTCGCGCACGACCAACGGCAGATCCTGCCCCTGCTGCGGCAGGCGAAGCGGCTGAATCCGCAGCTGTCGGTCGTCGCCTCGCCCTGGAGCCCGCCGGCGTGGATGAAGACCAACGACTCCCTGGTCGGCGGGAAGCTGATCGACGATCCGCGGATCTACCGGGCCTACGCGCTCTACTTCGTCAAGTTCATCGAGTCCTACCAGCGGGCCGGCGTACCGGTCGACTTCGTGACGCTGCAGAACGAACCGCAGAACCGCGAGCCCGCCGGCTATCCGGGCATGGATTTCCCCGTCGCGCAGGAGGTGCGGCTGATCGACGCCCTCGGTCCGATGCTGCGTGCGGCGCACCTGAGGACGAAGATCCTGTCCTACGACCACAACTGGACCGAGCATCCGAACGACATCGACACGGCGAAGAAACTCGGCGAAGACCCCGAGGTCAACTACCCCTACGACGTCCTGCACTCCGACGCCGCCAAGTGGGTCGCGGGTACGGCGTACCACTGCTACAACGGCGACCCGACGGCACAGACCGCGCTGCACCAGGCATTTCCGCAGAAGGACATCTACTTCACCGAGTGCTCGGGCAGCGGAAGCACCGACCTCGCGGCGACCTTCTCCGGGACGCTGGAGTGGCACACGCAGCACCTGGTGATCGACAACCTCCGTAACTGGGCCAAGAGCATGATCAACTGGAACCTCGCCCTCGACGACAACTTCGGCCCGCACCTCGGTGGCTGCGGCACCTGCACCGGCGTCGTCACGGTCAACTCCGACGGCACGATCTACCGCAACGCCGAGTACTACACCCTCGGTCACCTGGCGAGATTCGTCCGGCCGGGCGCGGTGCGGATCGCCAGCACGACGGGCGGTGACACCGGTGTCCAGACCGTGGCCTTCCGCAACCCGGACCGCTCGGTCGCCCTCGTCGCGTGGAACGCCGACCAGACCGCGGCACAGACCGTCTCGGTGCACGACGACGGCGCGGCCTTCGCCTACCAGCTACCGGCGGGAGCAGTGGCGACCTTCACCTGGGCTGGGCGGCACTGAGGCTGGACGAGCCGCCGGCACGGGTCACGGCAACGGCGGGAAGGCCTCGTCGGGAAGCCGTACGCCGTCGTCGAGGCGCATCGGATCGGTGATCACGTGGGCGCGGTCCGCGGTGTAAGTGAGGTCGCGGTCGACGTAGATGACGACGTGCGCGATGCGCGGGTCGTCGGTCTGGTTCGCGTTGGCGGAGTGGGCCGTGAACGAGTTGTGGAAGGTGCAGTCGCCCGCCCGGAGCGGGATCGTGACCCGCGGTTCCCAGGTGAGATCGGGAGCGACACGGAACAGATCGGCGCCGTCCGTGAGGTCCTGCGCCCGGAGATCGCGATGCCCGTCCTGTGAGCCGGGGATGAACGTCATGCAGCCCCGCTCCACCGGCACGTCGACGAGGGCGACCCAGGCCGAGAGCGCGTGGCGCACCCGCGCGTGCGGCCAGTACGGGCCGTCCTGGTGATACTCGGTCCGTGCGCCGTTGTGCGGCTCCTTGATGAGCATCTGGTCGTGCCAGAGCCGCAGCGGTATGCCGGCGAGCTTCGTCGCGATGCCCGCGAGATTCGGGTCGAGCGTCAGCGAGCGGAGCGTCTCGTCCTGGGTCCACAGCTGGAGCAGCTGGGCGAAGACCTTCTCCGACTTCCCCGCCTCCGTGTTGCTCCGGATCCGGTCCTTCGCCAGCAGCGCCGCCTCGCCGTACGCCGCCGCGGCCTCCGGCGTGATGACCTGCGGAACGTGGACGAAACCATCCCGGCGGTATTGCTCCACCACGTCGTCGGTCAGGTCCGCAGCCGTCGTACGCGGCTGTTCGGTGATCGTCATGTCCGATGTCCCTTCGTTTCCCCGGTACGACGAGCCTGCGCTCCGGGCGCCGAGGCCGCTAGGACAATGGCACCGGTGACTAGCACGATCCTGTCTTGATCCTGCGGTAGGCTGCCGTCGTGGTGCACCGGCTACGCAGGTCCGCCGTCTTCGGCGACGGGTTGGCGATCGCCTCCGAACCGGTCCTCGTCGACGCGGGCCACCCGCCGCACAGCCATGACTTCCTCGAACTCGTCGTGGTGACCGAAGGCCGAGGCGTGCACATCTCGGTCAGCGGGCGCCAGCCACTTCGGCGCGGATCGCTCGCGGTCGTCCGGCCGGGCGACTGGCACGACTACGACGACTGCCGGAGCCTCACGGTCTGGAACGTCTACGTCGGGGCGGATGTCTTCAGCGAGCAGGTCGGACTCGTCTGGGGAGACGTGGTTTTGACCCGCAGCCTGTGGAGTCTCGACCGTTCGGGCCGCAACGCCGGCGCGGCCCTTCCATCGCTCGACGAGCACGCACTCCGGCGGGTCGAAGGCTGGCTGCGCGAACTCGGCAACAGCACCGGCCCCGCGCACCGTTCCCCGCTCGTCCAGGCGGGTCTGCTGCTGTGCGTGCTGGGGCAGTGCGTGCCGCAGACTTCTGGTCACGAGCTCACCGGCGACCGCCGTACCCATCCGGCGGTCCGGTCGGCGATCCGACTGCTGGAGAACGACATCGCGGCACCGTGGACCGTCGAGCGACTCTCCCGCGAAGTCCACGTCTCGCCGTCGTACCTGGCCAGATGCTTCACCCGAGCGGTCGGTGCGCCGCCGATTGCCTACGTCAACCGGCTCCGTGCCGAACGGGTCGCCGCGATGCTGCTCGAGTCGGACCGGCCGGTGTCCAGCATCGGGGCCAGCGTCGGCTGGCCGGATCCCAACTACGCGAGCCGCCGGTTCCGGGCGGCCTTCGGCCTGAGCCCGGCGGTGTACCGGCGTCGGCTGCGGCCCGAGATGTCCGCGGACGCCGACGGCTACGGCTCGGCGTGAGTGTCCGGGTCCTCGGCCGCCTCCACTTCGTCCACCCAGACCGCGTGTTCGGCGCGCGCCCAGTGTCGCGACACCCGGCCGTGGAGCATGCCGCGGAGGGATTCGCTGTCCCGGAGCGCGTAGATGATGTGGCCGAGGACCAGCAGCCCGACGGCGAGCGCGAACCAGTCGTGCACGAACGTCGCGCCGGTACGCCACGACAGGCGGGTCAGGCCGGTGAAGTTCATGATGATGCCGGTGCCGAAGAGGACGAAGATGGCCCCACCGCTGAGTGCGGCGTTCAGCTTCTGACCCGCGTTGAACTTGCCGACCGGGATCGAGCCGTCCCGTCGGCTGCGCGACCGTAGCCAGCGCCAGTCCGACGGCAGGAAGCGGTTGAGTCGTCGCAGATCGGCCCGGTACGCCGCAAAGATCAGTCCCAGCAGGATCGGCGCCGGCAGCGCGAATCCACAGTAGACATGAACGATCTCGACGAGATGCCGGTTGCCGACCAGGTTGGCGAGCGACCCGTTGTAGAGGATCGCGGCCGTCACCAAGCAGACGATCATCAGTACCGCGATCGACTGATGGACGACGCGTTCGGCCCGGCTGAAACGCTGCAGCGTCGCGCGACGCGTCGCGTCAGTCGTCGAGCTCATCGAGCGACGCCTCCTAATGCTGGATGAAGCCGTTGACGTCGTAGCCGTACTTCTCCCAATAGCCAGGCTCGACGTGGTCCGTGAGCTCGATGGCGGAGAGCCATTTCGTGCTCTTGTAGCCGTACATCGGGGCGGCGTACATCCGCACCGGGCCGCCATGCTCATGCGTGACCGGGCCGCCGAGCATTCGCAGCGCGACGATCACATCCGACCGGCGCGCCTGTTCCATCGTCAGACTTTCCGTGTAGGTCCCGTCGAAGGACCGGAATCTGACCGCCTTCGCGGACGGCAGCGGGTCGGCCCGATCGAGCAGGACGGACAGCCTGACGCCACTCCAATGCACCTGCGGGACCCGCCAGCCCGTGACGCACTGGAAGTCCTTGACCAGCGACGTCTGGGGCATGGCCTTCAGGTCCGCCAGTTTGTAGGTCGCACTGTGGCGGGCCAGCCCGGACACGGCGAGCCGATAGGTCCGCGCCGTGCGTACGGGGACCGACCCGGTGACCGAGTAGAAGCGGAAGGTGTCCCCCAAGGGGATGAGGGAGAGCAACCCGGTCGGGTCGCGATCCGCGATCGGACCGAGCGCCCGAGCCATGCCGTCCTGAACGGAATGGCCGGTCACCACCCCGACGGCACCGGCCACCAGGAGCCCGAGCACGATCCGGCGTCCGACGGGTCGACCGGCCGGGTCTCTCTTCCGGTCGTCACCGCCCATGACGCCAAGTATGGACAATGCCGCGCTCGGAGGCGGTCGCTCCGCCCCGCCCGGCCCTCATGGGGCTTCGCCGGTCGCGGTGCCGCGGATGTCCAGGACGTCGTCGAGCCGGTTGTGGGCGATCAACTGCCACATCCGCTCGGGCGGATGCATGACCACCAACCGGCCGCCGGCGGCCTGGAGGGCGTAGTGCTGGGAGACGAGCATCCCGAGGGCGGTCTGGTCGAAGGACGTCAGCCGGCGAAGATCGACGACGATCATTTCGCGGTAGCCCTCCTGCGCGGCCTCGGTGATTGCCTTGTCGAGGTCGGCGACGGAGCCCGCATCGAGATTCCCACCGGCCTCGATCAGGCAGTGCGCGCCGTCGTGACTGACCGCCAGAGTCGAGTCGGGCGGCTCGTCGCCGTTCGGTCCAGGCGCTGACCGGCCGTCGGTGTTCACACACATCGCCTCTGACTGGGTCACGTTGGGCGGTCCGCGACGGTTCACCGGTGAATTTCCCGAGGAGCCGTCGATTCTGGCGCCGCGTGTTCGACGCACTGATGACGGCACCCGATGCCGCGGGTAGCAAAACCGGACAACCCGGACTCTGAGAGGATCTCGTCATGACGGCTCAAGGCGGCTACGCCGACGTGAACGGCCTGCACATGTACTACGAACTGCACGGGCAGGGCACTCCGTTGGTCCTGCTGCACGGCGGGATGTTGACGATCGACCTGAACTTCGCGGGCCTCATCCCGACGCTGTCGGCCAAGCACCAGATCATCGGGGTCGAGATGCAGGGGCACGGGCGCACCAACGACATCACGCGGCCGATCACCCCGGCAGTGCTGGCCGATGACGTCGTTCTCCTGCTGGATCACCTGGGGATCGACCGGGCCCACGTCCTGGGACACAGCTTGGGCGCCGCGGTGGCGCTGGAGCTGGCTGTCAGCCATCCCGCCCGGGTCCGGTCGGTCGTGCCGATCTCGGCCAGCGTCCGCGCCGACGGAATGCCCGAGGATCTGACCGACCCTCCGACCGAGCACGACTACGCCGACTTCCGCGACGCCTACCTGCAGCTGTCTCCGCACCCGGACCACTACGACGAGTTCTTCGCCGCCCTGGCCAGCTCGGCCGCCGACCTGAAGGGCTGGTCCGACGAGCAGCTGGCGGCCATCACGGCACCGACCCTGATCGTGCAGGGCGACCACGACTTCGTCACCGTGGAGCACGCGGCGCTCATGCAGCACCTGATTCCCGGCTCGATGCTCGCCGTACTCCCGAACACGACACACATGCAGATCACCAGGCGGGCGGACCTTCTGCTCCCGATGCTTGCCGACTTCCTCGACTGACGACGAGAGTGGGCGCACCGTAACGAGCGCAGCGAGCAGGAGGCGACAGATGCAGCAGCCCGAGGACGACCCGCCGGCTCGCCGCAGCGCGGCCCGGTCACCCTGGGCCTATGTCGTCTCCGGTACGGCGGCGGTCGTCATCGTCCTGCTCGTGGCGCTCTTCGGACACCCGCGGGGCGGCTTCGTCGCTGTGGTCGTCGTACTCGGCGTCCTGTGGGCGGCCTACGGGGTCGTCGGGCTCGTCCGGCGGCGCTGACTCAACGGTCCAGAAAGGTGCACACGCAGGCCTTGTTGCCCTCGGGATCGGCCAGCACGGTGAACGCCGGGGCCTGCCCGTCGTCGACCACATGTCCACCCGCGGCGACCGCGGCGGCGATGCGCTCGTCGGCCACGTCGTGCGGGAGCCACAGGTCGACGTGGAAGCGCTGCCGCGGGGGCTCGTGCGCGTCGGTGCGCTGGAACCACAGATTGGGGACCTGCCCGGCGGGGTCCCGCAGGTCGTCACCGTCGACCGAGTCGGTGCTGCCGGTCAGCAGGGCGGCCCAGAAGGGCCCGGCGGCGGCCAGGTCGGCGGTGTCCAACGCCAGTTCGAACTGGGCCACGGCCCTCGGCTCGGCCGCGATCCCCTGCTCCCGGGCGATCTCGCTGATCCGCCGGGCGAGGTCGACGTCGAGCTCGGTGACCCACGGGATGCGCTGTTCGGGACCACCGTCCGCGGGGCGGTAGACCGCGTCGTGGGTGATCAGCTGCAGGTCGACCGCCGGGTAGGTCAGCGTCACGTCCGGGTGGTGGCCGGCCGCCTCAGCGGCCTCTGCGACGGCGTTGACGAACCTGAGGCCGGTCGCGAAGTCGCCGGTGGCGAACCGCCCGTGAAGCGCCTGGGCGAGCTTCCGCCAGTCGTCGAGCTGGGCGTCGAGGATCTCCGGGGTGGTGAGCATCTTCATGCCCGCAGTATGTCAACGGCCCGTCGCCGCTGCCTCCCGCCCATCCCATGATCAAGAGGGGATTCGTACGGCGTTTCGTACCCGAATCCCCTCTTGATCATGGGCGGGGAGGAGGGGTCAGGCGAGGTCGGGCGGTACGTCGAGGGGGACCGGGTCCGGACGGTCGCACGTGCTGGTCACGTCGATCGACGCCCGGCTCTGCGCGGCCTGCAGCAACGACTCCATGACGTCGAGGACGTGCGCCGCCACCTCGAGCGAGGCGCGGTGCGGCCGTCCTGTCTCCAGCCCGCGGGCCATGTCGGCGAGACCGTAGCCGCGGGCCGCGTCTGCGTAGCCGGCCGAGGCCGGCAGGTCGGTCCACTCCCGCGTGTCCCGCTGGAAGACCTGCACCTGCCCGTCGAAGCCGTTGGGGTCCGGCACCGACAGCGAGCCGTCGCCGCCGTAGACCTCGATCCGCGGCAGCTGCCCGGCCCAGATGTCGAAGCTCATCACCATCGTGGTCAGCGCGCCCGAGGCGTGCTCCAGTACGCCGGTCACGTGGGTGTCGACCTCGACGGCGAAGTCGGCGCCGGCCTTCGGGCCGCTGCCGATGGTGCGCTGATCGCGCGGCCGGGACGACGCGCCCACCACCCGGCGCACCGGGCCCAGCAGGTGGACCAGGGCGCTCAGGTAGTACGGGCCCATGTCCAGCAGCGGGCCGCCACCGGGGCGGTAGTAGAACTCGGGATCGGGGTGCCAGCGCTCGTGGCCGGGGGTGACCATGAACGCGGTGGCGGCGACCGGCGTACCGATCAGACCGTCGTCGACGGCCTTGCGCGCGGTCTGCGTGCCCCGGCCGAGAACGGTGTCCGGAGCACAGCCGACCCGCAGCCCCGCCTCAGCGGCGGCGTCGACGACGCGAGTGGCCTCAGCGCCGGTCGCGGCGAGCGGCTTCTCGCCGTAGACGTGCTTTCCGGCGGCGAGGGCGGACAGCGCCACCCCGGCGTGGGCCGCCGGGATGGTGAGGTTGAGGACGACGTCGACCTGGTCGCTGGCCATCAGTTCGTCGACGGACAGCGCGGCCACGTCGGTCTGCGTGTCGGCGAGGGCCTGGGCACGCTGGTGGTCGAGGTCGGCGACTGCGGTCAGCTGCAGGCCGGGGAGACGCGGGAGGCTGCCGAGGTAGGCGCCGCTGATCGCGCCGGCCCCGACGATGCCGACTCTCAGCGGCTTGCCCACAGCAGTCCCCTCTCGGTGAGCGTGCGGACCTCCGGCACGTCGAAGTCGTCCATCTTGTGACCGACCGTCGAAACGAAGATCCGCCCGGCGCCCCACTGCCTCGTCCACACCGCGGGAACCGTCACGGTGCCGTGCCAATCGGTGTCGGCTCCGGGCTCGAAGGTCGTCGTGGCCAGCACGTCGTTGAGCATGTCCGAGAGCACCCAGTACTGCTCGGTGTGCAGGGCGATGGGCCCGGAGATGTCGGCGACGATCGGGTGGTCGGCCCGCTCCGGCGCGATCTCCACCTCGTAGTCGATGAAGCCGCCGGGGTGCTGCATGAACTGCCCGCCGGTCAGCCACTGGTAGGCCGGGGAGTTGTGGAAGGAGTCGACGATGCCACCGTGCCAGCCGGCGAGACCGGTGCCGGCGCGTACGGCGGCGGTGAGGCCCTCGACCTGGTCCCTGCTGGCCTCGCCCATCGTCCAGCACTGCACGATCAGGTCGTTTCCGGCCAACCGGTCCGCGTCGGTGTAGACGTCGAGCGAGTCGCTGATCTCCACCTCGAAGCCCTTCTCCTTCAGGAACGGCAGGAAGGCGTCGGTGGCCTCGACCGGTACATGGCCGTCCCAGCCACCACGAACGACGAGCGCACGACGACTTCTGTCCGCGACGAAGTCTGCGGGCACGAGGGTTCCTCCTTGATCGACTGCTTAAAGATCAACTATCAACGGCTCTGGCCGGCGCCGTTCCCGTTGCGCAACTCGGCAGACCGGCCCTTCTGGTGCATCCAACAGTGTGCCCAATGCCCGTCCGGAAATTCCGTCCGCTCCGGGAAGGTTGTGCGGCACTCGTCCATCGCGAACGGGCAGCGCGGGTGGAAGCGGCATCCGCTGGGCGGGGCGATCAGGTTCGGCGGTTCCCCGAGCATAGCCGCCTCGTCGAAGCGCGCCGTCGGGCGTTCTGCGGTACGCAGCTCAGGGTCGGGCGAGGCTCCGGTGAGCAGCGTGGTGTACGGGTGCATGGGCTGCTGGATGACTGCGTCCTTCGGGCCGCCTTCCACCATCTGGCCGGCGTACATGACCTGGATGTCGTCGCTGAGGTAGCGGGCGCTGGCGATGTCGTGGGTGATGTAGAGAAGCGCCAATTGCTCCTCGTCGCGCAGCTTCGCCAGCAGGTTGAGCATGTCGAGGCGGATGGAGACGTCGAGCATCGAGATCGGCTCGTCGCCGAGCAGGACGGAGGGATGCACCGCGAGCGCCCGGGCGATGACCACGCGCTGGCGCTGCCCGCCGGACAGTTCGTGGGGGAGTTTGTCGAGGAATTCCGAGGCCGGGCTGAGGCTGACCCGCTCCAGGAGGTCGGCGGCCTGTTCGCGCGCCTCCGCCCGGTTCTTGGCGTGGCCGTGGATACGCAGGGCACGTTCGAGGTTGTAACGGATCTTGTGGCCGGGATGCAGCGAGCCGAACGGATCCTGGAAGATCAGCTGGACCTGGCGGTAGTACGCCTTGTCGGCGGACCGCTTGCCGACCGGGTCGCCGTTGAGCCGGATCTCCCCGTCGGTGGGCGGGTAGAACTGGCCGAGCAGCCGGGCCAGGGTGGTCTTCCCGCTGCCGGACTCGCCGACCAGCGCGACGATCCGACCCGGGAACAGCTGCACGGTCGCCCGCTCCACGGCGTGCACGGTCGCTCCGTGGCCGACCGAATCCCGGACGTGGAAATGCTTGGTGACCGAAACCGCCTCCAGCACTGGAGTGTCCGTGGCGGTCGGCCGTGCTTCGGTGAGGGTGTCGGCGTGTTTCACCGGGAACCGACCTCCTGCAGCGGCGGCGTCTTGGTGGCCGGGTCGTAGAGCAGGCAGGCCGCATGCTGGTCCGCGATCGGCAGCAGGTCCGGCCGGCTCGAGTCGCACGGCTCGAACCGGTCTCGGCAGCGCGGGTGGAAGGCGCAGCCGGAGGGCAGATTGGCCAGGTCAGGTGGCGTGCCCGGAATCCCGGTCAGCTCGGTCAGCGGTGCGTGCAACGGCGGGAACGAGTCGCGCAGGCCGCGGGTGTAGGGATGCCGGGGAGACGAGTAAATGTCCTCCGCCGTCCCGATCTCGACGATCCGGCCGGCGTACATGATGGCGATCCGGTCGGCCAGCTCGAGCAGCAGCGAGAGGTCGTGGGTGACGAAGACGACGGCGAAGCCGAGTTCGTCGCGCAGCCGGAGGATCTGGCCGAGGATCTGGCGTTGCATCACCACGTCGACGGCCGTGGTCGGCTCGTCCATGACGACGAGCGACGGGTCGCAGGCGAGGGCGAGGGCGATCATCGCCCGCTGGCGCATCCCGCCGGACAGCTCGTGCGGATAGCTGCGGAGCCGGTCCGGTGGGATCCCGACCATGCCGAGCAGTTCGCGGGTGCGTTCCTCCGACCGGGCCCCGGACATGTCGGGGTCGTGTTCGCGCAGTACGTCGGCGAACTGCGCTCCCAGGCGCATGACCGGGTTCAACGCGTCCATCGCGCTCTGCAGCACGATGGACATCTCGCGCCAGCGGAGCCGGCGGAGTTGCTTGTCGGTCATGGGGACGAGGTCGATCTCCGCGCCATCGTGGCGGAGCAGGATCTGGCCCGCGCTGGTGACGGCCGGTGGTCGCTGCAGCCGGGTCAGCGCCGTGATCAGCGTCGACTTCCCGGAACCGGATTCGCCTGCGACACCGAGGATCTCCCCGCGACGCAGCTGCAAGGAGATCTCGGCGCAGGCCGTCACCGGCGCGCCACCTGTGGCGTAGTCGACGCAGAGGTCCCGGACGTCGAGGAGCACCTCGCCGATGCGTGGGGAGTTGGTCATGCTGCCGCCTCCGATCCGGTGCGGGCCGCGGTCCGGGCTGCGGTGCGGCTGGTGCGCTTGCGTACGACGCGACGCGCGGAGCGCAGGCGCGGGCTGGCGACCTCGTCGATGCCGAAGTTGATCAGGCCGACCGCGGTGCCGATGGCCGCGATGCAGAGACCGGGCGGTACGAACCACCACCATTGGCCGTTGAGGATCGCGTTCTGCTGCTGAGCGTTCTGGATCATCGTTCCCCAGCTCACGGTGTCCGGATTGGAGATCCCGAGGAACGCGAGCCCGGCCTCGGCGAGCACCCCGCCGATGATCCCGTGCAGGAACATCGCCGATACCCAGCCGGACAGCTGTGGGAAGACCTCCACGAAGATGAGTCGGCGCTTGCTCTCGCCGAGCATCTTCATGGCGACCGTGAAGTCCCTGTTGCGCAAGGTCATGGTCTGCGCCCGCAGGGTGCGGGCGCCGCCGGCCCAGCCGAAGACTCCGATGATGAGGGCGATCGTCACCGGGCCGGTCCCCTGCAGATAGCCGGCGACGACGAGGGTCAGCGGGAAGATCGGCAGCACGATGAAGAGGTTGGTGACGAAGTTCAGGACCGTGTCGACGCCTCTGCCGAAGAAGCCCGCCGTGACGCCGAAGAGGATCGCCAGCGCCGTACCGATCACAGCTGCGATCAAGCCGACCAGCAGCGAGTCGCGTGCGCCGACGATCACTTGGGCGAGGACGTCCTGGCCGGTCGAGGTCGTTCCCAGCAGGTGCTGGCTGTTGGGTGACTGGCTGACGGCGAGGTAGTTGAGCGCCTTGGCGTCGCGGCCGAGAAGGGCGTGGTCGATCCAGGGCCCGAAGATGGCGGCCAGCGCGAACACGGCGAAGACCGCCAGCCCGATCCGGACCTTCCAGCTGCGCAGAATGGTGGCACCCATCGGCTACTCTCCCTGCTCCCTGGTCCGCGGATCGAGCAGCACGTAGACCGAGTCCGCGATGAAGTTGGCCAGCAGAACGGCCAGCGTCGTGATCAGCAGAATTCCCTGCATCAATGGGAAGTCGCGATTGGACACCGCCTGGTAGAGCAGGTGACCGATCCCCGGATAGGTGAACACGGTCTCGGTCAGCAGGGCGCCGCCGAGGATGCTGCCGAGCGCGAGGGCGAAGCCGGTGAACTGGGGCAGGATCGCGTTCCGGGCGGCATAGCGGAAGACGATGCGCCCCGGCGACAGGCCCTTCGCGCGGGCGAGCAGCACGTAGTCCTCGCCGGCGGTGGTGATCGTCATGTTGCGCATGCCGAGCAGCCAGCCACCGCAGGAGGAGAAGATGATGGTGACGGCGGGCAGGAAGCCGTAGCGCAGGGTCGACAGCCAGAATCCCGGGCTGGAGCCGAACGAGGCGTCGGGGTTGTATCCGCCGGCCAGCGGGAACCAGCCGAGCCGGAAGCCGAAGAACCACAGGGCGAGCAGCGCGACCCAGAAGTAGGGGACCGCCGACATGAACGTCGACAACGGGCTCAGCCCGCCGTCGAGCCGGCCGCCGGCCCGCCAGCCGCAGATGACGCCGGCCGCCGTACCGATCAGGAACGCCAACACCGTCGTGACGCCGAGCAGCAGCAAGGTCCACGGCAGCGCTTGCGCGATGAGTGCGCCGACCGGGGTCGGGTATGCGCTCGTGGACAGGCCGAGGTTGCCGTGTGCCAGTTGGGCGAGGTAGCTGCCGTACTGGTGGATCAGCCCCTGCTTCGGGTCGCCGAAGATCTTCTCGATCGCTCCGATGGTCTGGGGCGAGAGCGGACCGCCGCTGTGTTGCTGCAGCGACGCGATCACGGCGTCGGCCGGGGAGCCCGGCATGAACCGAGGGATGAGGAAGTTGATGGTGACCGCCGACCAGGCGGCGATCAGGTAGAAGCCGACCCGCCGGCCGAAGAACCCCCACCTGCGGCGTACCGGTGTCTTCGCGCCGGACTCCTGCTCGGCAAGGATCAGATCCGCAGTCGCTTGCGTCATGCCTGGTTCACCCGCTTGAGCTGTTGCAGCATGAGAACGAGGTCCGGGCCGGAGTCGGCCGCGATCATCTTCGACGTACGGTCATCAGGCCAGTCGGTCCAGTAGGACTGGTTGATGACGCACCACATGTTCCCGCTCACGTTGGGCACGAACGGGACCTGCTCCACCACGATCTTCTGCAGCTGGTGGCCGAGCTTCTGCAGCGTCGGCTCGTGATCGGTCTGGCGCATGCCGGCGAGCAGGCTCTTGGTCGCGGGATCGTTCCAGCGTCCCGGGTTGCCGGTCGCCACCTTGCCGGCCGATACGGACAGCGCCGGGTCCATGATGCTGTGGTAGCTCTGATACATGCTGGTGCCGTTGCCGCAGAACCACAGGGCGATGTCGAAGTGCCCGGAGTTCACCTGGTCGAAGAACGTCGCCCCCGGCTGAGCGATGAGCTCCACGTCCAGGCCGAGATGCTTGCGCCACTGGTCGACGAGCACCGCCGACTCGATGTGCCAGGCTGGGTAGTCGTTGCAGAACCGCATGCTCACCCGGTGCGTGCGCCCGTCCTTGACCAGGCGGCCGTTCTGCACCGACCAGCCCGCCTGCTGCAACTCGTGCCGGGCGCCGGCGACGTCGAGCTGCTGGACCTTGCCGCGATACTCCGGGGCGATCCAGTCGCGGTAGATGCGGTCGTCGAGGTTGGTCACGTACATGGGCAGCTGGCCGTCGTTCATCACCCGGGAGACCACCTTGCGGTCGATCGCGAGTGACATCGCACGGCGGACGTGTACGTCGTTCCACGGCGGCGTGGTGAGGTTGAACGCGACGCCTTCGCTGCCTCCGGCCGGCGGCGGGTTGTAGCGGTACTTCCGCGGGTCCTTCGGGACGTAGTGCTGGGTGGCGCCGGGCCACGCGATCGTCGCGAGGTCGAGTTCCCCGTCGATGAGCATGAGCTTCGCCGCGTCCTCGGTCGCGCAGGGATAGCGCACGTACTCCATCGGGAGGTCGCCGCCCCAGTAGCCCTTGCGCCGCCGGAAGGTGCTCTGTTGCGAGGAGAAGCCCTGCAGAACGGTTGGCCCGGTCCCGACCGGATTGGGGTTGGTCCACTTCACCGGATCCTGGTGCTGCCAGATGTGGCGGGGAACGACCCGGACGTTCACGCATTCGACGAGGTTCTGGTACGACGGCTCGTCGAAGGTGAGTGCGACCTTGTCCCGGCCCACCATGTGCACGCCGGTGTACTCGACCCCTGACGGGGTCAGTTCGGCGTGCTTCAGCGGCAGTTGCAGGGTGTAGAAGATGTCGTTCGCGGTCATCGGCGTGCCGTCGGAGAACGTCACGCCACGACGTGCGGTGAACGTCAGCGTCCGGCCGCCGTCGCTGAACTCCCAGGCGCTGGCCAGCCATGGCCTGATCCGCGCTCCGTGTAGCGCGTCGAGTCGGACGAGTTGCTCGTAGACCAGCCCGAAGGACGGCGTCGCGTGGTTGGACGGGGAGAACGCGTTGTAGTTGCGGACCGCCTGCACGTCTTTGTTGAGGACGCTGAAGGTGTCCGAACGGCGCACGTCGGAGGTCGATCCCGATCGTGCGCATCCGCCGAGCTCGACCGCGACAGCCGCGGTGCCGGCTGCACGCAGGAAGTTGCGTCGTGACATCTCGGCCACTGGTGCCTCTTTTCGATCCAACCGGGAAGCGCTCTCCCGAACCTCAGCAGTTGGCTGGTGAGGTGGAGTTCTGCCAGACCACAGTCGTGCTATCGAAAACTTGCGGCATCGGGTTTACGGTGACGCCCAAGCTGTGCTGGCCAGGTACGGTAGGCATGCGCATTTCGGCCGTCAAGGCTTGTTTCACACCGAAGTTCATCGAAAACTTTCGACAGGTGGGCGATCACCGGATGAACCCCGATGCGCGACCGACGTTGGCGACCATTGCCCGTGCGGCGGGGGTCTCGGTGCCGACGGTGTCCAAAGCGCTCAACGGTCGCAGCGACGTGGCGCCCGCGACGCGGCAGCGGATCGAACGGCTGCTCGATCAGAGCGGATACGTGCGCGGCTCCCGGGCCGATCGCGGTGCCGTGGCACCGGTGATCGATGTCGTCATCGATTCGCTGGATAATTCGTGGGCCGCGTCGATGCTCGGTGGCGTCGAGGCGGCGTGCCATGACGCCGGACTCGGCGTGGTGGTGTCGGTGGCGCGTGCGGAGGACCGGCGACGGGCGAAGCCGCGTTGGCTGGACCAGGCGGTCGCCCGGTCGTCGCAGGGCGTTCTGCTGTGTCTGGTCGACCTGCTGCCCGGGCACCAGTCGACATTGCGACGAGTGAACATTCCGTACGTCGTCGTCGACCCCTTGACGTTACCCACCGCCGACATCCCGTCGGTCGGGGCGACCAACTGGGCCGGCGGGCTCTCCGCGACCGAGCACTTGATCGCGCTGGGCCATCGGCGGATCGCCGTGATCGGCGGACCGTCCCGGCTGCTCTACAGCCGGGCCAGGACGGACGGCTACCGGGCCGCGATGGCTCGCGCCGGGCTCGGCGTACCGGCCGGGTATGTGCGCTACTGCCGGTCCGACACCCACGACGGCCGGCAGGCGACAAGGGACCTGCTCGAGCTCGACCCGCGCCCGACGGCGATCTTTGCCGGTTCGGATCCGATCGCTCTCGGTGCGTACCGGGCGCTGCGGGAGGCGGGGGTGACGGTGCCTGCTGAGATAAGCGTCGTCGGGTTCGACGACCGGCCCGAATCGCGCTGGACCAGTCCGCGCCTGACCACCGTGCACCAGCCGCTGGACGAGATGGGGGCGACGGCCGTCGGGCTCCTGGCCGCGGCGATGCGCGGGCAGATGCCCCGGACCCGTCGGGTCGAGCTGGCCACCTCGTTGATCGAGCGGGAGAGCACCGGACCGCCGCCGTCGCCGTAGCGCTCCTCCCCATGATCGTGATCGGATTCCGTCGGCGTTTCGCGGCTTTATCCGATCATGATCATGGAAGAACCGAGGGGAGGAGCGGAGGGGGGAGACGCGGCTACGTGGTGTTGGTGATCAGTCGTTCGCGGTCGAAGATGGCGGACGCGACCCGCCAGCCGAGGCGGATGAGGATCAGCAGAGCGGCCCCGAACGCGAGGGCGACCGGAAGGGTCGCCGGAATGACGTTGAACGCGATGAGCGTGGTGATCGCGACCGACGGGAGCCCCGCGAGGATCGACAGCTGTCCTGCCGTACGCGGGTCCCGGCACCGGGCCGAGACCGCGATGCCGACCCAGATCGACCACGCGGCCAATAGCGGCGTGAAGAGCACCTGGGCGATCAGGTCCGGCGCCTGAATGAGCGCGGTGGCCACGCCGGCGTGGGCGAAGAGTTCGACCGCGGCGATGAAGACGGCATAGACGCCGTATGAGACGACCACGGACGGGACGAAGGCGGCGAGCGCCTTACCGAGCAGCAGCTCGTCCCGGCGTACAGGAGTCGCGAGCACAGGTTCGAGAGTGCCTTGCAGGCGCTCGCCCACCACGGCGTAGGAGGCCAGCGTCGCCGGTACGAGTGCCGGGATCGCCAGCATGTAGACCAGCGAGTGCTCGTGGTGCAGCGTCACCGACGCCGAACTCGGCAGGGTGAAGATCTGGATCAACGGCTGGATGAGAAAGACGAAGGGGAGGATGACCATCGCGTACACGATGTTGCCGTTGCGGCGGTACTCCCGAAGCTCCTTGTCGAAGATCGCACGCACCCGCCGCCGGCTCATGCCCGTCTCGCCTCGTCGTCGGTGTCGATGAGCTCGAGGTAGACGTCCTCCAGCGAGTGGCGGGACTCCCCGATCGACAGCACGTCCGCGCCGGCCGCCACGAGAGCGCGGGTGACCGACGGCGCGGCGGCGGCCGGGTCGGACACGGTCAGGACGTAGTGGTCCGCGCTGTCGCGGCTCCAGCCGTCGACTTCGGGCAGGCCGGCGAAGACCCTGTCGGGATCCGGCAGTGCGATGCGGGTGCGCACCATGAGTGTCTTGGCGAACAGGTGGTCGCGGAGCTCGTCCGTGCGGCCGATCGTGCGCAGCGTCGTGTTCAGGATCGCGATCCGGTCACACAGGCGTTCGGCCTCGTCGAGCCGGTGCGTGGTGAGGAAGATCGTGACACCGCGCTCCCGCAGCTCGCCGATCAGTCCGTGGACGTCGCGGGCCGCGACGGGGTCCAGGCCTGAGGTCGGCTCGTCCAGGAAGAGCACCTCGGGATCGTTGAGCAACGCCCTGGCCAGGGCCACGCGCTGCCGAAGTCCTTTGGACAGGGTGCCGCAGGCATCGGCCGCTCGGTCGGCGAGGTTGACCGCTTCCAGCGCTCGGGCGATGCGCTGCCGCGGCTCGGCCACCTCATAGAGATCCGCGAAGCAGGCGAGGTTCTCGGCCACGCTCAGCCGCAGATACAGACCGGGTGACTCGGGCATGATCGAGATCCGCCGGCGGATCTCGACGCCGTTCTCCGGCGTGAGCGGCAGGCCGGCGACCGTCGCCGACCCGGACGTCGGCGCGATCAGCGTGCCAAGAGTCCGCACGGTCGTCGTCTTCCCCGCACCATTGGGGCCGAGAAACCCGAATACTTCGCCGTAGCCGATCTGGAACGAGACGTCGTCGAAGGCGACCCGGTCGCCGAACCGTTTGCCCAGCCCCTCCGCACGCAGCGCCGGCGCGTCGCCCTTCGCCTCGCCCGCAGGACGCGTCCCGGACCGCATCTCGCGATCATCCCGCACGGTTGCGCCGACCGCACTTCTACCACCTACGAGTCGCGGCGCGCCGCTCGGCTTTGATCTCGTTGGAACAGGACGAACAGCCATGCCAGAGACGGCACTACGAATAGGAGGCCCACGAGGGACGCGATGGCGGTCGCCTGCAGGGTGGCGTGCGCGGCTGCCGCTTGATCGAGGGACAGGCCAGGCAGCAACTCGGGGTATTGGCCGACTCCCCACGCCCACAACATGGCGGTGACGGCGAGCGCTGCCGTGACTCGCACGGCGATGTAATCACGCCTTGTCAGGAGTAGCAGCGACGTGAGTCCGGCGACGATCGAGACGATGACGAGCGGTAGCCCGCCGTCGAGCAGCTCGCGGTAGATCTGGCGCGCGTCTGCGTGCACGACCGCGATCGCAGCGACCGCTACGACGCCGACCGTGATGCCACTGAGCAGGCCCTGTCGGCGGTAGTACTCAGCAAGTTCGCCGTGTCCGCCGCGGCGGGCGTCCGCCGTGAGGTAGATCGCTGAGAGATAGGCGCAGACGGCGATCGCGAGTACGCCGCAGGCCAGCGAGGTGGGGTTGACCCAACTGGTGATGATGTCGCCGTTGGCGAGCCCTGGTGGAACCCGGCCGGAGGCGATGCCGCCGGCCAGTGCGCCGAGGAAGAAAGGTGTGATCACAGACGAGAACGCGAACGCCGCGCCGAACAGACGTCGTTGCCATGTCTCGGTGACGGCTTTGCGGAACGCGAACGCCGAACCGCGGGCGATGATGCCGATCGCAACAAGGGTTAGCGGAATGTAGAGCGTAGAGGCAATCGCAGCGAATAGGGCCGGGAAGGACGTCCACATCAGTACGAGGACGAAGATCAGCCAGACATGGTTGGCTTCCCATACCGGCCCGATGGAGTGTTCGATGAGCGTGCGCCGCTCGTGTCCGCGGTCCGGGTTGCCGGCGATCAGATCCCAGAACCCGGCACCGAAGTCCGCTCCGCCGAGCAGGGCATAGGCGGTCACGGAAAGCCAGATGAGCGCCAGAAGCGCGGTAGCCAGCGACATGGTTACCCCACTTCGTAGTCGGCGAGGTCAGACTCTTGTGGCGCGGCAGGGACAGGCCTGCTGCGGACCATATGACGCAGGACATAGACGATGGCCACAGTGAGGACGGCATAGACGATCAGCAGCAGCGGCAGTCCCCAACCGATCCCTGTCGCGGGATTGACGGCCTGATCGACCCGAAGCAGGCGGTAGACGATCCATGGCTGGCGTCCGACCTCGGTAGTGATCCAACCCGCTTCCATGGCCACGACGGCCGCAACGCCGGACACTGCGACTGCACGCAGGAACCAGGCCGAGGCAGGTAGGTCATGGTGGCGCCACCAGGCCCATCCGAACCACGCGCCGAGTGCGAGGAGCGCGAAGCCGACGCCGACCATGCTGTCGAAGGCCAGATGAACGATATTGACCGGTGGGCGCTGGTCGACGGGTATTTCGTGCAGCCCAGCGACATAGGCTCTCGGGTCAAGCCGGGCCAGAAGAGACAGACCATCAGGAATGCGGATCGCTCCGTGCAGGGCGTTGTCGTAGTAGATGCCACCGAGCGACTCGGGGGCGCCGTGCCTGCCGCGGAATAGGCCCTCCATCGCCGCGAGCTTCGCCGGCTGGTCGTCGGCCACGTAGCGGGCCGCCCAGTCTCCGACCACGATCTGGATCGGCGTCACCGCGCAGGCGAAGGACAGCGGGACGAGCATCCCGAGACGGTGGTAGCGGTCACGGTGTCCCCGCAACATGGCAACGGCGTACACGCTGGCGATGAGGAAACCGGTGACCATGAACGCGGCCAGGATCATGTGGGTGGTTTCGGGCCAGGTCGCCTTGTTGAACATCGCCGACCAGGGGGACACACTCGTCAGCTTGCCGTTGCGTTCAGTGAAGCCTTGTGGGCTGTTCATCCATGAGTTGGCGCATACCACGAAGAACGCCGACAGCACGCCGGCCAGGAAGATCGGGATACCTGAGAGCAGATGGACCCGTGGCGTGAGTCGATCCCAGCCGTAGAGGTAGATACCGAGAAAAATCGCTTCGACGAAGAACGCGAATCCCTCGATCGCGAACGGCAGACCGATCACCGATCCGTAGTGCTCCATCAGGCCCGACCACAACAGGCCCATCTCGAAGGACAGAATCGTCCCGGATACGGCGCCCACCGCGAACAGGACGCCCAGCGTCCGAGCCCACCGACGCGCGAGCAGACGGTAGTGCACGTCGCCGGTCCGCTGACCTCGCCATTCCAGGAACAGCGTCAGACCGGGCATGCCAACCCCGAGACAGGCAAGGATGATGTGCCAGCCCAGCGAGAAGCCCATCTGCGACCGCGGCGCGATGATGCTTCCCGCAGCTGCAATCGACACGTGCGAGACCATTCCGGTAACAAGCTCCTCCCGCGCCGGCGGCAAACGGGAGGAGAGGTGGATCCCCGCTTGGGCTCCGCGTCGACCTCTGGACTCTACGACCGCCATTCTCGGACGCAGCCGTCAGCATCGGGAGCACCCCGGAACGGGCCGTTCGCAGTGCACCGGGCGGACGCACTGGAACGTGATCGTGTCATGGCAGGCTGAGGAGGATGATGCCGGCGACGCCGACGAAACGGTGGAGTTGGCCGGGTAGGGCGCGGCTGCGACGCCAGGCGGCGAGGAGGAGCAGCCATCAATTCGCGAGGTGACGCGGTATAGGCCGGGCCCGCCTAACGGTCAGGGTTGGAGAATGTCGTCGATGACGATGGTGATGTCCGCAGGTCGCAGTCCTGTGTAAGTACGGATGTCATGGGCGACAGTGCGGCGGATGCGGTCGGCGAGGGCGGGTAGGTCGTGGCCGTAGGTGGCGGCAACGGTGACCTCGATGGCAGTGCTGGAGCCGGTGATGCCAGCGGCGACGGTGGCGGAGGAGTCGCTCGGAGCGGCATGGGTCAGGGCGGCCCGGACGCCGTCGGTGCGTTCGGCTGCCGTGCGGGCGGTGACGATGATGACGCGCACGGCGATTCGGGTGAGTCCGTCCGGGCCTCCTGGTAGCAGTCCGTACTCGGGGTGTTCGAGGGTGGTCCGAATGCGGCGTAGCGCCTCGTCGATGAGGCTGTCGGGTGGCTGCACATGTTCGGCGGCGAGCACAGTGACCGGGTCCCACAGCCGGGCGTATTCGGTGAGCGCTGCCTGGCAGTGGACGCACCCTTGCTGATGTGGGGTGCGCCGTGTGGCGTCGCCGTCGGCGACCTGGGCGATGAGGTCGTCGATCGTGGCGCCACAGGGCACTTGGTCGCCGCGGGTGCCGGTCATGCCCAATCCCGAAGGTCGGTGATCAGGGTTCGCCGCGCTCTGGCGAGCCTGCCGCGGACAGTGGGTTCGGGAAGTTTGAGGATGTCGGCGACCTCCTGATAGGTGAGTCCTTCCATCTGATGGAGCACGAGGACCGTGCGTTGGTCTGGCGGCAGAGCCGCTATCGCGGCTGCAGTGGCGCGGGCTCGGTGCTCGGCGACGACGGCATCCTCCGGACCGCTTCCAGCCGGGTAGTCCTCGTCCCGGAGTGGGACGGGCGGCGGGCGGCGCCGCTTGTGGTTGATGCAACGGTTGATGACGATCCGGTAGAGCCAGGTGGTGAATTGCGCGCCGCCCACGAACCCGGCCAGAGCGGACCAGACTTGCACGAAGGTGTCTTGGGCGACGTCCTCGGCGTCTTCGTGGTTGCCGAGCATGCGGAGCGCGATCCGGTAGACCCGGACGCGGTGGCGGCGCACCAGCGCCTCGTAGGCGGCGGTGTCGCCGTTGCGTGCCTTGCCGACGAGCCAGGCGTCGGCAGCCGGATCGGATGTGAATGTGGGACCGGGCGCACGGCGTGGGGTAGCCGTCGGGGGCTCGCCGGCGGGCGGTTGACTTGGCGAGCTCATCGGGTCAAGGGCCGGCACCAGCGCGCGACGCCCCGACGGGCTTGTTTCGCACCGGATCGGGCACGGGCTGGTCTCCTTGTCATGAACCGCAGGCGTGATCAAGCGGGCCGGCGCTGCGGCCGTCGCCGGGTCGGCAGATCCGACCCACAACGGTAGAGGGCATCCGGCGGCGGGGCGCGCGCCAAGTCCTACCGAGGCTGGAGTGGGCGGCCCGTGCGCGGCGCAGAGCATGCGGTGGCGTGCCGTTCGCTCGGTCATGGCCCCTCCGGTTCGGGCAGCCTCTTGACGCGGCTTGTCGGGTTTTGGTCCTCCGTTCCGGCTTCGTTTCCGTCCCGCCCGAGGCATGTGGCGGGATGATCAAGTGAGGTGTCGCCTGGCGCTGGTGGTGTCGAGGCGGAGGGCGAGCCGGGTGGGTAGGTGCTGCTCTCCCAACGCTTCGCGAAGGTGGGCCACCGCCTCGGTGTTGATCTTCGTACGCAGGCCGGCGAGGTCGGCGCGTTCTTCGACGCCGATGGTCAGGACGAGTTCGAGGGCGTCGGTGCTGCCGGTGAGCCTGCCGCGGGCGTAGGTGACTCCGGGGTATGAGCCGATCTCGGTCTCGAGAGCGTCGGTGGCGATGTGCGCGCCGACGCGGGTTGTGCCGCGCCTGTGGTCGGCTTCCAGGTGAAGTGTGCCGACCCGGTCGCGGCGGGACTGGACGAGGAGCCAGCGCAGGCAGGCGAGTCCGACGACGGCAGCGGCCGCAGCGACGACGGGCCAGAACCAACCGCTCCCGTCCACGTAGCGCGACTCTGCTGGGGTGAATAGCGCGGCATGTGCACGGCCGGTGCCGAAGACACCGAGGCCGACGGTCAACGAGGCGGCTCCACCAGCGGCGAGCAGGAGGCCGACGAAGGCGAGGCCGTAGCGGTTGCCGCGGCCGGTGCGGGCGGTGGTCATCACGCCTTCCGTCGATGAAGTTTGGTGTGCACGGTGCGGGGTCGGATCGGGGCGAGCTGGTCCAGGCGGGCGGTGACCGCGGTGGTGACGGCCTCGCGTTGCCCGGTCGGATCCCGCAGGTAGCTGGTGGCCGTGACCTTGACCCGCCGCCGGCCCACGTCCACGTGGGCCTTGGCGATGCCGTCGACGCGTGCGGCTTCGGTGAGTGTGCGGCTCAGGCTTCGCCGCGTGGCTCCGGCGACGACGTCGGGGTCGCCGGTGGTCAGCGCCTGCAGCTTCTGCCGGCCCGGTGCGGCTGCGGCGATCAGCAGAAGCATGCCGATCAACGCGACTCCAGCGGAGATCATTAGTACGACGGTGGTGTCCCAGGTGTTCTCCCGCAGAAGCTCGCCTATTTGTTCGTACGGCCAGATCAGCGAGCGGCGGATGGTCGCGACGGCGATCACGTCGATCACCACGGTTGCGCCGACGGCGGCACCGACGGCGGCCACGACGATGGCTGGCAGCGTACGGCGGCGGCGGGGAAGGGCGGGCATCAGCGCACCCTCTGGTGTCCAGTTGGGGGGATGAGCCGGGCGATGTCGACGTCCACCTGTTTGACCTGCAGGCCGGTCAGCTCGCCGACCCGGACGATGACACGGCTTCGGGCAGCGTCGGCGGTGCGCCGGATCGGATTCGGGTAGGTGACCGACATCCGCACCGACACGATGGCGATGTCGCCGTCGATTTCGGCGGCGGCCTGCGCCCTGCCCTGTCCGTCATCGTGTCCGAGCCGAACACCGAGCAGGCGGCGGGGAACGCCACTCGCCTCGCCGATCTCGTCGACGGCCTGGGCGGCAATTTTCTCCACAACCCGGGCGGCGACGCTGGTGCGGCCACGTCGTTCCGGGACAGCCAGTGGTTGCGTCCTCACAGCCGCTCACGGTCATGCCGATTCAGCCGGCCGAGCAGGCCGGCCGGGTCGCCTCCGTCGTCGATTGCGCGTCCGGCGACGAGTCCGACGATGCCCATGATCAGCACGATGATGAATGCGGCGAAGCCGCCGAACGCGCCGGCCAGCCCCAATGCGATGCCGAATATGAAGCCAAAGTGGGTTGCGGTGAGGTTCATGGCTGCTCGCTTCCTGAGCGCGACGCAATTGACCGGTCGGCGCGGTTGCCGCTGGGGAGGTCGACGTCGAGGTCGTCGACCGCAACGGTCAGCCGGCGGTCACCGATGAGTGGCCGGGTCAGCGCACCGAGATGAGCGGCGACGTGGTGGAGCGGGTGTCCGCGGTGGGCGACGATGTGGATTTCGACGTCGGCGTCGGTGACCCGGATCCCGCTGACCTTTCGGCCGGGGAGGTAGGTGGCGACCTCTCCGAACATCCCGGCTGACAGGGCGGCGACCGCGGGGCATCCCGCGGCCGCGGCCGCCACCAGGTCGACATCCACCTCGCTACCGGACAGAACCCGATCAGTCCGGTGCCGGGTGCTCACTGGACCCGCGACTCGTTGGACCCGTCGTCGTTGTCGTCCGGGAGGTGTACGTCGTCGACATCGATGTTGACCTCGGTGACCTCCAGCCCCGTCATCCGCTCTATCGAGGTGATGACGTTCCGGCGGATCGACTGCGCGAGGTCGGGGATGGAGACGCCATACTCGACGACGAGGGCCAGGTCGACGGCGGTCTGCCGTTCACCGACCTCCACCGATACGCCCTGGCCGCTGCTCCGCGCTGCGCCGGGAATCCGCTCCCGCAGGGCACCCATGGCCCGGGCCGTGCCGCCACCTAGGTTGTGGACGCCGGCGACGTCGCTCGCGGCGATCCCGGCGATCTTCTGCACCACCACGTCGGCGATCGCGGTCCGCCCCTGCCCGGTGACCAACTCTGCGCTGCTCACTCCGCCGAGCCGGGCCGGGGCACCACCCGCGGGGCGGTCCACCCGAGGCTTCTTGTCCGCCCCTGCCAAACGGTCCGTGTCCTCAGTACTCACAGATATCTGCTCCTTCGATGCGGGCGGCTACGCCCGCAGTCGTATGTCATTTGCCTGCCCGATGAACTACTTGTCGAACGCGCCCTTCACGTTCTCGCCGGCCTGCTTCAGGTCTCCCTTGGCCTGGTCGGCTTGCCCCTCGGCCCGTAGTTGCTCGTCGTCGCTTGCCTTCCCGGCCTTCTTCTTGGCCTTGCCTGCCAGCTCCTGGGCCTTGTTCTTGGCCTTGTTCTTGGCCTTGTCACCGATGCTCATCGCGAGTCCCCTCTCGGCTGCGTGCTCGGACATGGCGCCCCGGACGGGGCGTGTCGCGAGTACTTAGTTGGACACCGGCGAGGCCAGAGGCTCACGCCCGTGTGATCCAGGCCACATGTCGACTGCCCACCGGCAGTGTCTCGCCGCCAGACATAGAACGGTGCGACGGCGATCGTTTCGCCATCTGTGATCGAGCGTGCCATCTTCGAACAATGCAATCGGTCTACGAGTCCGTCCGCGGTGCCGATGGGTTGCTGCGCCTCGCCAACGCATGGCACGCCCGGGTGATGGCCGACGACGTGGTCAGCCACGCGTTCAGCCACGGGTTCCATCCCGAGCACAGCGAGCGCCTCGCCGCCTATTGGGCCGAGGCACTCGGTGGCCCGGCGACCTTCTCCGACTCGTACGGCGACGAGACCTCGGTCGTGCGGATGCACAGCGGCAACGGCCCGCACGAGGACATGGATCGCCGGGCAATAGCCTGCTTCGATCTGGCGCTGGCCGACATCGGCGTCGGCGACGACCGGGTCCGGCAGGTACTGCACGACTACTTCGCCTGGGCGACCACCACCACGATGTCCCGGTACCACGGGTCCGCGGACGACGTTCCGGCCGGACTTCGCATCCCGCACTGGTCCTGGGACGGCCTCGTCGAAGGGACCGGACCGGACGACGGCTGAGCCGTAGGTCTATTCGGTACGGCGACCGTCCCGCGGGCCGAAGGTCTCCAGGGCCTGGACGTCGGACCCGCGGGCGCGGATGAAGAAGTCCGCCCAGGCGGCCGCGTCGTCGTACCCGGAGGCGGCGGCGACCGACGCACATGCGGCGTCGAGGTCGAAGACGCTGCGCTGCAGGCGGACCGCTCCGTCGGCGAGCAGCGCCCAGTGTGCTCCCGACCTCCCGTAAGGCATGCCGACGCTGCCGGGATTGACGACCAGTCGGCCGTGCGCGAGCCGGACGAACGGCATGTGGGTGTGGCCGCAGACCACGGTCGATACGGCCGGCGGGACCGTCGAGAGAGCCTCGGCCCACCGTTCGAGGCGGGTGTCGACGAGCACCACCTCGTCGTCGTCGCGGGGACTGCCGTGGCAGAAGAGCACGTCGCCGAAGCCGTCGACCTCGAGCGTCACCGGGTACGGCAGGCCGGCCAGCAGGTCGACCTGGTCGGGGCGCAGTGCCGCGGCAGCCCACGGTGCGATCGGGTCGGGGATCGAGGTGGCGCCACCGCGGGCCAGGCTGACCAACTCGCGGTCGGCGTTGCCGCGTACCCACACCACCCGCTCACCCAGCCCGGTCAGCCGATCGAGCACCTCGACCGGCTGCGGACCGGCCGCGATGTCCCCGGTCAGCACGATGCGCTCGGCCGCGGCGACCGACGGCTCGGCGAGCACCGCGTCGAGCGCGGGCAGTACGCCGTGGATGTCGGAGAGCACCGCGACGGAGGAGACCACCGGTTTACTCTCGCCGGTCCCCCACCCCGTGATCAAGAGGGGATTCCGGTACGAAACGCCGTACGAATCCCCTCTTGATCACGGGAGGGGGTGGTGGGACCGGACGGTGTCGTGCGCGAGGGCGGTGGCTTCGCGCAGCACCTCGGCGACCGGGAGCCCCGTCGCCTCGGCCGCCCGGCGTACGTCGTCGTACTCGACGCTGACGTTGACGACCCGGCCGTCGTGCCGGGCCGCCTTCACGCCCACGGGCTGGCCGTGCACCTGCACCGAGAACTGCTCCCGGCGCAACGCGACCTTGTCGACGACATGGGAGCGCAGCCCGATCGTCGAGGTATGGGTGAAGACGATCTCGCGCATCCGGTCCGCGCGCGGCGGCGGGCACAGCACGTGCAGGGTGTGCGCCGGCCGGCCCTTCTTCATCAGGATCGGGGTGAGCCAGGCATCGGAGGCGCCCGCGGCGAGCAACTCCTCGAGGACGGCCGGCCACAGCCGCGGGTCGAGGTCGTCGACGTTGGTCTCGAGGACGACCGCCGACTCGGCCTGGTCCGCCGACCGCTCGTCGGCGGGTACGCCGATGACGAGGCGCAGCAGGTTGGGCAACTCGTCGAGGTCGCGACCGCCCGCGCCCATCCCGACCGAGCTGATCCGCATCGGCGGCATCGGTCCCCACGACGACACGGTCGTGGCGAGCAGCGCGGCACCGGTCGGCGTACACATCTCGTACGGCGCCGGCCCGGACCATACCGGCGCCCCGGCGTCGCGCAGCAGCGCCAGCACGGCCGGGCCGGGCACCGGGACCATGCCGTGCTCGCCGCGGGTCATGCCCGAGCCGAGGGTCACCGTGCTCGCGGCGAGGTGGTCGATGTCGAGCGCGGCGAGCCCGGCGGCGGCTCCGACGACGTCGGCGATCGCGTCCAGCCCGCCGACCTCGTGGAAGTGCACCTGCTCGGGGCTGGTGCGGTGCACGTCGGCTTCGGCGCGGGCCAGCCGCTCGAACGCCTCCAGCGCCGTGGCCCGGACCCGGTCCGGGAGTTGCGCGGCCGACAGTTGCTCCCGGATGTTGGCCCAGGTGCGGGTCACCACGGTGTGCGGTGCGACGACGTCGACCTTGGTGGCACCGAGTCCGTGCCGCGTGACGGTGGACAGTTCGAGCTCGATCGGCTCGACGGCCAGCGCCGCGATGGCCGAGCGGATCGCCTCCACCGGTGCGCCCGCGTCGACCAGCGCGCCGAGGAACATGTCGCCGCTGGCGCCGGCGACGCAGTCGAGCCAGCCGATCACGGCGTCTCCGGCGCCGGCGGGCGGGCGCTGCGGCGGGCGACGCGCGACGCGAAAACCCCCGCGCCGAAGCCGTTGTCGATGTTGGTGACGACGACCCCGGGCGCGCAGGAGTTCAGCATCGTGAGCAGGGCGGCCACGCCGCCGAACGATGCGCCGTACCCGACGCTGGTCGGTACGGCGATCAGCGGCACTCCGGTGAGTCCGCCGACGACGCTCGGCAGGGCGCCGTCCATGCCCGCCACGACGACGAGCGCGTCGGCACTCTCCAGCGCGTCGCGGGAGGCGAGCAGCCGATGGATCCCGGCCACCCCGACGTCGGTCACGCGGGTGACACCGGCGCCGAACGCCCGTGCCGTGAACGCCGCCTCCGCGGCCACCGGGAGATCAGAGGTGCCGGCGGTCACCACGCAGACGGTCCCGCGGGTCGGCGGCAGCGCGCCGACGGCGACGGCCCGGGCCTGCGGGTCGACGATCACGGCGTCGGCGTAATGACTGGCGATGACCTCCTGCATCTCTTCGTCGGCCCGGGTGACCAGCGCCGGGCGGTCGGGATGCGCCTGACGCAGGGCGGCGATCAGATCGAGCGTCTGCGCCGGGGTCTTCCCGGCGCCGTAGACCACCTCGGGGTCGCCGGTGCGGGACAGCCGGTCGGTGTCGAGGCGGGCGAACCCGAGGTCGGCGAAACCGGTCTCGCCGGCCGGGTCTGGGGGAGGGGTCTCGCCGGGCACCAGCGAACCCTAACGCCGAGCCATCCGGCGCCGACCGGGTGGGACGTCGTCCGTTGACGCATTGTCCGGATGTGGGTAACTTCCGGCCGCAAGTTGCGGCCCGTTGCGGAATTACCTGCTTCTGCGAGGAGCGACCATGAGACGCCGCCAGTTCCTGTCCGCCTCCGCCGCTGCGGCGGCCACCGTCGCGGTCGGCTCCCGCGCCGCCGACGCCGCTACGCCGCCGACCGTGGCCTCGGCGGGCCGCCCCGGTGTGGTCCGCACCGGGTTCGCCGTCCTGGCCGCCGGGCGCTACCGCCCGCTGGCTGGTCGGAAGGTCGGGATCATCGCCAACCCGACCAGCATCACTACCGACCTGCAGCACGAGGTCGATGTGATGCACGGGTCGTCCGACGTCGACCTGATCGCCGTCTTCGGTCCCGAGCACGGCTTCCGCGGAACCGCGCAGGCCGGCGGCTCGCAGGGCTTCTACACCGACGAGAAGACCGGCCTGCCGGTCTACGACCTCTACGCGAAGACCGTCGACGAGATGGCCGACGCCTTCACGAAGGCGGGCGTCGACACGGTGCTCTTCGACATCCAGGACGTCAGCGCCCGCTTCTATACCTACATCTGGACCATGTACTCGGCGATGAAGGCGGCCGCCACGCTCGGCACCCGTTTCGTCGTCCTCGACCGGCCGAATCCGCTCGGCGGTGCCCGGGCCACCGGGCCGGTGCTGCATCCGCATTGGTCGACCGGCGTCGGGCTCGAGCCGATCGCCCAGCAGCATGCGATGACGGTCGGCGAGCTGGCCGGGCTCTTCGCGGCCGAGTTCATCCCGGCCGAGACCGGCGGTTCGCGGGTCGACCTGACCGTCGTCGCGATGCAGGGCTGGCGACGCGGGATGGATTACGACGCCACCGGCCTGCCGTGGGTGATGCCCTCACCCAACATGCCGACCGTCGACACCGCGTTCGTCTATCCCGGGCTCGGGATGTTCGAGGGCACCAACCTCTCCGAGGGCCGCGGCACGACCCGCCCGTTCGAGCTGATCGGGGCGCCGTACGCCGACTATCACTGGGCCGAGGCACTCACCGTGGCCCGGCTTCCCGGCGTGGAGTGGCGCGAGGCCTACTTCGCCCCGACCTTCTCCAAGTTCGTCAACGAGACCTGCGCCGGCGTACAGGCCTTCGTCACCGACCGGACGGCGTTCGACGCGATCCGGACGGCGGCGGCGATGATCGTCACCGCCAAGCGGTTGTACCCCGCCGACTTCGCCTGGCGCTACGACACCGGCGACGCGCTAGACCCCTACTGGATCGACAAGCTGTCCGGGTCGGACTACCTGCGTACGGCGATCGACGCGGGCAAGGACACCGACGCGGTGGTCGCCGGCTGGCAGGGCGAGCTCCGGGCCTTCTCGGCGATGCGGCAGAAGTACCTCATCTACGGAGGCCACTGACCATGCCCTTGCGCCGACCGGGAATGCTGGTACCCGTGGTGTTCGTCCTCGCAGCCGTGCTGCCGCTCGCTGCCTCGCCGGCCGGCGCGGCGATGTTCGACCGCCCGGCCCGCACCCTGCGCCCCGGAACGCCGCAGCAGGCCGACCTGCTTCCGCAGTACGCCGACAAGATCAGCGACGACGCCGCGGCCGGTCTCGCCCCGGGCACCGGCGTCGACGGGCATCCGCTCTACCCGGGCGAGGTGGTGCTCGCCGCCCGGCACGGGGTGATCGCCGCGGAGTCGGCCGGCGGATACAACCTGCGCTACGCCGACCAGGCCGGCACCGAGCTGCCCCGCGACCAATGGATCCCCACCCGCACCGACACCATCTACGACCTGGCGTCGCTGTCCAAGCTGTTCACCTCGATCGTCGCGATGCAGCAGGTGCAGGCGGGCCGACTCGACCTCGACCGCACCGTGGCGTCCTACCTGCCGGCGTTCGCCGAGGGTGGCAAGGGCGACATCACGGTCCGCCAGCTCATGACCCACACCTCCGGCCTGCCACCGGACCCGAGCCCCGCCCTGTGGACCTATCCGACGTACGACGAGCGGATCGCCGCCATCTACGCGAGCAAGCCCACCGCGGCGCCGGGGACGACGTACATCTACTCCGACCTCAACATGCTGACGTTGCAGTTGCTGGTCGAGCACCTGACGGGCAAGCCGCTCGACGTGGCGGTGCGCGACGGCATCACGGCGCCGCTCGGGATGCACGACACGATGTACGACCCGCCGGCGTCGCTGAAGCCGCGGATCGCCGCGGAGGAGTACGAGCTCACCCCGGACCGCGGGCTGGTGTGGGGTCAGGTGCACGACGAGAACGCGTGGGCACTGAACGGCGTCGCCGGCCACGCCGGTGTCTTCTCCACCGCGCACGACCTGGCGATCCTGTGCCAGACGATCCTCAACGGCGGCGCCTACGGGCACACCCGGATCCTGTCCGCGCAGTCGGTCACGGCCATGATGACCAACCTCAACCAGGCCTTCCCGGGTGACGACCACGGCCTGGGCTTCGAGCTTTACCAGCACTGGTACATGGGCGCACTCGCGACGCCCTACACCGCCGGGCACACCGGGTTCACCGGCACCTCACTGGTGATCGACCCGACCACCGACTCCTTCGTCATCCTGCTCACCAACCACGTGCACCCCAACCGCAACTGGGGATCCACCAACGGGCCGCGCCGCGCGGTCGCCGATGACGTCGCCCGGGCGATCGCGGTGCATCCGGCCCGCGGCCGCGACGCGTGGTACGCCGGGATGGCCGACGACTCGACGGCCACCCTCACCGCGCCGGTCACCCTGCCCGCCGGCCGGCCGGCGACCGTGAACTTCGACCTCTGGTACGACACCGAGCCGGCGTCGGACTTCCTCCATCTGGAGGGCTCGGCCGACGGCGGAGCCACGTGGTCGCCGGTCCCCTTCGCGCTGCACGGGCGTGGTCTCGACACCACGACGGACGGCTCGGTCTCCGGCTACGACGGGCACCAGTGGCTGCGCGCGTCGGCTGATCTCGCCGACTGGTCCGGCCCGGTGCAGCTGCGCTGGCGCTACACGACCGATCCGCTCTACCACGGCCGCGGCGTCTACGTCGACGACGTCCGGGTCGCGGCGGACGGCAGGACGGTGTTCGACGGCGAGAAGGACACGGCGGCGTTCCAGGCGGTCGGATGGACTCCGAGCGCGAACTGACCGCCGGTCCAGACCGGGCGGTCGTGCGGATACGGGCACTGCTGCCGTCCCTGGCGCCCGCCGAGCGCCGGGTCGGGCAGGTCGTGCTCGATGACGCCGCGGCCGCGGCACTCACGATCGGTGAGCTCGCCGGCCGCGCCGGTACGTCGCAGACCACGGTCGTGCGCTTCTGCCGGCAGCTCGGTTTCTCCGGCTACCCGCAGCTGCGGATCGCCCTGGCCACCGAGGCCGGCTGGCTACAGGGCGGCGATCCGGCCCGGGTGGTCGGCAGCGACATCGGGCCGGACGACGACCTCGCCAGCGTCGTCGAGAAGATCGCCTTCGCCGATGCACGGGCCGTCGAGGAGACCGCCGCACAACTCGACGTGACGGTGCTCGGTCAAGTCGTCGACGCGATCGTCGGGGCGTCGCGGATCGACATCTACGGCGTGGGCGCGAGCGGCTTCGTCGCGGCCGACTTCCAGCAGAAGCTGCACCGGATCGGTCGGGTCGCCTTCGCCTGGTCCGACGTACACATCGCCCTCACCAGCGCGGCCGTGCTGCGTGCGGGCGACGTCGCGATCGGCATCTCGCACACCGGCTCGACCCAGGAGACCATCGACGCGCTGGCCGAAGCGGGCCGGCGCGGTGCGGTGACCGTGGGGCTGACCAACGCGCCCCGCTCGCCGCTCGCCCGGCTCGCCGACCTGACCCTGACCACCGCGGCCCGGGAGACGACCTACCGGTCCGGTGCCACGGCGAGCCGGCTGGCGCAGCTCACGGTGGTCGATTGTGTCTTCGTCGGGGTGGCGCAGCAGACGCTCGCCGCCACCCAGGCCGCGCTCGACGCGACCCGGGAGGCGGTGTCGGTACGCCGGGACCGGCGCCGGCGGTGAGCCGGCGGGTGCGCTGACAGCTCAGTCGCGGTCCCGCTCCCGCTTCACCTTGTCGGGCGTGTTCTGCGTGTCGGGATCGATGTGGTCGAGCCGGCTTTCGCCCTCCTGCTGGGGATTCTCGGTCGGCGGCTCGCGGTGCTCGGCTGCGTTGCGGTCGTCGGGACGATCCTCGGGCTCGGTCATCGCTGCTCCTTCGGCTGATCGTGAACGCGTTGTGGCGCCGCCGCGCGGGCGGCATCCGGTCGGGTCCCGCTACGCTCGCCCCATGCCCGGTGTGCCACCGACCCGCTACGCCTACCTCGGACCCGAGGGTACGTTCGCCGAGGCCGCGCTGCGCAGCATCCCCGCCGCGATCAACGGGATCCTGTTGCCGGAGGCCAGCGTCATGGCCGCGATAGACGCGGTCCGCGACGGCACCGCCGACGCGGCCGTCGTCCCGCTGGAGAACTCCGTCGAGGGTTCGGTCCCGGCGACCCTCGACGCCCTGGCGGCGGGTGATCCGCTGGTGGTCGTCCGAGAGGTCTTCGTACCCGTCGGGTTTTCGCTGCTGGCCAGGGCCGGCACGACGTGCGAGCAGGTGGCGTCGGTCGCCACCCACCCGCACGCGGAGGCCCAGTGCCGCGGCTGGCTGCGCGCGCACCTGCCGGCCGCCCATGTCGACCTCGTTTCCTCGACCGCCGACGCGGCCCGGGCCGTCGCCGAGGGGAAGTACGACGCCGCGATCAGCGCACCCATCGCCGGCCAGCACTACCGGCTCATCGAGCTTGCTGCGGACATCGCCGACAACGCCGACGCCGTCACCCGGTTCGTCCTCGTCGCCCGCGCGGGTCCGCCGCCGGAGCCGACCGGCCGCGACAAGACCTCGCTGGTCGCCTTCATCCGGGAAGACCACACCGGGGCGCTGCTCGAGGTGCTGACCGAGTTCGCGGTCCGCGGGGTCAACCTGACCCGCATCGAGTCCCGGCCGACCAAGGAACAGCTCGGCCGCTACTGCTTCTCCATCGACTGCGAGGGGCACATCGCCGAGGCCCGGGTCGGTGACGCGCTGGGCGCACTGCGGCGGATCTGCGCCGACGTCCGCTACCTGGGCTCCTACCCGCGCGCAGACGGCGCACCGAAGCCTCTGCCACCCGGTCGGGAGGACACCGACTTCGCCGACGCCGCGGCATGGCTGACCCGCCTGCGCGAGGGCCGCGCGGACTAGCCGCTGTCACCGCGGTCGGGCGGCTCGGGTAGCGTCGTCGACCGTCCTTAGGCAGTTAGGGGCACACGGGACATGCCGCAGTTCTAAGGACACGTCGTGTGCGTTCCTCCGCCGCCCGATCTGCGCGCCAACCGGCTCCTGCGGGACCTGCCGCCCGCCGAAGACGCCCTCCTCGACCCGCATCTGACGCTGACCTCGTTGGTCCCCCATCAACAGCTCTACGACGCCGGCGAGCCGATCAAGGCGCTGTGGTTTCCGGTCGACTCGATGATTTCGCAGGTCGCCGTGTTCGCCGGCCGGGCCATGGTCGAGGTCAACACGGTCGGCCGGGACGGGCTGGCCGGCCTGCCCGTGGTGCTCGGGGTCGACAGCACCCCGCACGCCGCGCTGTGCCAGGTCGCGGGGCGCGCGATCGAGTTCCCGGCCGACGCCGTCGCCGAGGTGCTTCCTGCGGCGCCGGAGTTGCAGCGTCGGATCGCGCTCTACAGCCACGTCAGCATGGTGCAACTCGGGCAGAACGCCGCCTGTCTCGGCCGCCATCCCGCCCCGAGACGGGCGGCGCGCTGGCTGTTGACCACGGCCGACCGCACCGGCCGGGAACGGGTGGAGCTCACCCAGGACTTCTTCGCCCAGATGTTGGGGGTACGCCGGGCGACGGTCAGCGAGATCGCCCGGGACCTGCAGGATGCCGGCTTGATCAGCTACCGGCGGGGGGTCATCACCACCATCGACCGGGCCGGGCTGGCCGACCGGGCCTGCTCCTGTTACCCGCTGCTGCTGGCGCAGGACCAGTTGATCAATGCTCTATGATTACGCCGACAATCCGTCGCGCGGCTGCCAGGATAGGAGCCATTGCGTCTTCCCGCCGGACCGCCTGAGTCGACAGCGTCGACCCTGACGGTGCGGCAGGGGGCGGTCGGGACCTGTGCCGCCTCCGCCGCGGCGAACGCCGAAGCGTTCGCCCGCGGTGAGTCCGCTGTACTTCGACACTCAGGGTCCCGCCACGCGATGAGCGACACATTCGAACCTCCGAGTACGCCGATCGCGGCGGGGCTCACGGAGTTGGCCGCCGCGATGCTCGCGACCGACAGCCTGCACGAATTCCTGGGCCGCGTCGCGGGTCTGGCCGCGGCCACCCTGCCCATCGCCGGATCATGCGGGATCACCGTCCAGGGCGAGGGTCGCCCGCTGACCGTGGCCAGCAGCGACGGCCTCGCCGAGGAACTCGACGAGGTGCAGTACGGCGTCGACGCCGGGCCGTGCCTCGACGCGCTGCGCAACGACCGGATCAACTCGATCGCCGACCTGAGCATCGAGGACCGGTGGCCGACGTACTGCAAACACGCCCTGTCCAAGGGCGTTCGGGCGTCGCTCTCGATCCCGCTGCGTGCGGGCGACGGCAGTGTCGGAGCGCTGAACCTCTATTCGAAGTCGTCGGCGTTCGACGCGCCGGTGCGCCAGCACGCGTCGGTGTTCGCCGCTCAGGCCGCGGCCGCGATCACGATGACGATGCGCTACGCCGACCAGGTGACCTTGACCGAGCAGCTGCGCACCGCGCTGACCTCCCGGTCGGTCATCGACCAGGCGATGGGCATCATCATGGGCCAGCGCCGCTGTACCGCGGAGGAGGCCTTCGGCGTGCTGCGGGCCGCCTCGCAACGCCGCAACATCAGGCTGCGCGACGTCGCCCGCGAGCTGGTCGACTCCACCGTCGCCAACTAGCGGGCGAGGTTGCGGTGGCCAGGTCGCCGCGAGCGGGATCAACCGTCTCTATCCCGCGGCGCCGTAGCCCAGCCCATTCCGCGTCAACGTGACGTTGATGCGGATAGAGCGCCTGAACGTGACGTTCACGCGGAATGGCGACGGAATGGCGCGCTGGATCGCCAACCAGGACTCGAGGCCGTCGGGCGACCCGGGCCCAACCTCCCCCTTGCCACTGGGACCGGGTCGCCCGAGGCAGCTGTACGTTAGCGTACTCAGGGCGAGCAGACGGTCACTGTTGTCCTCGTTGTCACCGGAAATTCCCACAGTCCGGTTCGCGTAGATCGGCCGGATCGGGGTGCTACCCGCCGGTCTCCTCCCGCCGGTGGCCCCCGGCGACCTGCATCAGCGCGTCGCCGTCGACGGTGGCGGGATCGGTGGCCGCGACCGTGCACGGGCTGACCGCCCGCAGCGTCGCCGTACGACGACCGTCCTCCAGCACGGCCCGCTCGCCCAGGATCGCGCCGGGACCGATGTCGGCGACCGCGGCGCCGTCGACCTCCACCCGGAGCACGCCGTCGAGGAGCAGGTAGAGCTCGTCTGCCGGGGCGCCCTGCTCGGTCAGGATCGCACCGGCCGGCAGCCGGCGGACGTCGACGGCGCCGCCCATGATCTGGGCGGACAGCTGCCGTTCGACCGCCGATTCCACGACGTTGACCAGTGCCGCCGAATCCTGGTCGCCCCACGGCGTATGCCGGCCGAACGCGCGCACGCTCCACGTGTGGTAGTCGATGGTCGACGACTTGCTGTGCAGTTGGCCGGCCGGGTCGTAGATCCAGTGCCGCGGGAACGGGCTTGCGCCGACGAGCTCCCATTCCGAGCGGCCGTCGGCGTGCAGGGTCAGGGCCAACGTCGTCCAGGCGAGGGGCGCGCTCAACTGGAGATACGGCGGGTGGGCGACCCGCCGGGGAGCCGGTACGCCGGTGCGCCCGCCGGCGGTCTGCTCGAACCGGACCGCGGTGTCGCCGATCCGGCGGGCACTGCGCCGGTCGGGGAGGGCGAGGGCGGCGAAGGTGAGCGCCCGATGGGCCACCCGCAGCGTCGTCGCGCCGACGTGCCCGCCGCCGGACTGCTCGTACCCGACGATCACGCCGTCGTCGACGTCGATGGACGCCTCGAGAACGTTGGCGAACCGGCACCGCCCGTCCGCCACGAACGCGGCGAGATCGCTGATCGTGTCCGGCGGCGGCGCGTCGTACTGGGCCATGCCGGCGTCGAACGGCATCTTCAGGACCGCGCCCGTGATCGCCTCACTGGGGATCCACGACACCGTGGTCACCGAACTCGAGTGGCGCATCGTGGCCTCCGTCGTGAGCAGCCGGCGGAACTGTAGCGATCTTCGGAGCTCGCGCGGGCCCGGTCCGCCGAATCGGTCGAGCCGACCGCCGGGCGACGTCCGATGAGTCGATGATTGTCCGGATAGCCTTGCCGAATCGACTGCCGGGGACCGGGGAGGGCAGCACAATCCTTGGGCATGGAGGCGCTCCCGTCCGGGACCGTGACGATGCTGTTCTCGGACATCGAGGGGTCGACGGCACTGCTGCGCCGGCTCGGCAGCCGGTACGCCGACGTGCTGTCGCTCCAGCGGCTGACGCTGCGCGAGGCGTTCCACCGGTGGCACGGGCACGAGATGGGCACCGAGGGAGACAGCTTCTTCGTCGTCTTCGAGCGGGCCGGCGACGGGTTCGCCGCGGCCCTCTCGGCCCAGCGGGCTCTCGCCCGGTGCGAGTGGCCGGACGGCTGCTCGGTGCGGGTGCGGATGGCGGTGCACACCGGCGAGCCGACCCGGCACGAGGACGGCTACGTCGGGCTGGACGTGCACCGGGCGGCCCGGCTCGCCGCCGCGGCGCACGGCGCGCAGGTGCTGGTGTCGGGCCGGACCCGGTCGGAGCTTGTCGATGATCTGCCGGCCGGTGTGACGCTGCACGACCTCGGCTGGCACCGGTTCAAGGACCTGCCCGAACCGATGCGGGTGCACCAGCTGGTCGCGTCCGATCTGGTCGCGGACTTCCCGCCGTTGAAGAGCCTCGGCGCTCCGTCGCGGCTGCCCGATCCGCCGACCCGCCTCGTCGGCCGCGAACGTGAGTTGGCCACCGTGCACGACATACTCGCGGGCGGGGACACGCGCCTGCTCACCCTGACCGGGCCGGGCGGCAGTGGCAAGACCCGTCTCGCGCTGGCCGCAGCGCGCCAACTCGACGACATGTTCAACCAGGGCGTCTACTTCGTCCCGCTCGCCGCCGCCACCGACGCCGCGGTCGCCTGGCAGACCCTCGTCGGCGTGGTCGGTGCGGCGGGAGACGGCGCGCCCGCCGATCTCGTCGCCGCCCAGATCGCCGACCGGCCGGTCCTCGTCGTCCTCGACAACCTCGAGCAGCTCGCCGGTGCCGGCGAGTTGGTGCACGACCTGCTGACCGCCGCGCCCCGGGCGGTCGTCATCGCCACGTCACGGCGAGTGCTACACCTGCCGGGGGAGTACGAGCTGCCGGTGCCGCCGCTGGACCTGCCCCCGGCCCGGGCGAGCTTCGCCGAGATCCGCACCTCCGGCGCGGTTGCGCTTTTCGCGATGCACGCCGCGATGGTGAAGCCGGGTTTCACCGTGACCGAGGACAACGAGGCCGACGTGGTGGCGATCTGCGAGCGGCTGGACGGGCTGCCGCTCGCCATCGAGCTCGCGGCCGCGCGGACCAAACTGCTGTCGCCGCAGTCGCTCCGCGGCCGGCTCGACCGGAGCCTTGGTCTGTCCGGCGGCACGGCGGGCCGGCCGGACCGGCATCAGACGCTGCGGCAGACCATCGGGTGGAGCTACGACCTGCTCGACGACGACCTCCGCCGGGCGTTCCGCGCGCTGTCCGTCTTCGTGCGGGGCTGCGATCTCGACGGCCTCGCCGCGGTCGCGCTGGCGTCGGGCGGTCTGGCCGGAGCCGATCCGCTCGACGTGCTGGCGTCCCTCGTCGACCTCAACCTGTCGACGGTGCGCGAGGGTCCCGACGGTGAGCCGCGCGCCGGGATGCTGGTGACGATCCGGGAGTTCGCCGCGGAGCGGCTGGCCGAGGCCGACGAGGCGGAGGCGGTACGCCGGCGGCACGCCGAGTATTACCTCGACTTCGCCGAGCAGGCGGCCGAGCAGCTCAGCGGCAGTGAACGGCTGCGCTGGCTGGACCGGCTCGAGGCCGAGCACGACAATCTGCGCGCGGCACTGTCGTGGGCCCTATCGCCGGACCTGTCGCCGGACGTGTCGCCGGACCGGACCGGGACCGACGACGACCGGGCCTCGATCGGCCTGCGTCTGGTCGGCCCGCTCACCTGGTTCTGGTACGGCCACGGGCACGCGGCCGAGGGTCGTCGATGGCTGGAGCGCGCGGTCGATCAGAACACCGAGGGCACCGGCCGCGACTACGTCCGTGCCGTCCACGGGCTCGGCGTACTGCTGATCCAGCAGGGCGAGCACGAGGCGGCGCAACGCCTGCTGGAACGCGCGCTGCGGTTGTGGCGCGCGCTCGACGACCCGGAACAGGTCGCCCGGGTGCTCAGCAGTCTCGGCGTGGTGCACCGGATGGTCGGTGAGCTGGATGTCGCTCGCCCACTCCTGGAGGAGAGCATCGCGATCGCTCGGAGGATCGGTGCCGAGGAGCGGCTCACGACGGGCTTGTCCAATCTCGCCGTGGTGGAGGTCGACTCGGGTCGTAACGACCACGCGATCGCGTTGCTCGAGGAGTGTCTCGAGATCGACGAGCGCAACGGCGACCCGTCGGACGTGCTGATCGACAAGACCAACCTGGTCGGCGGCCTGGCCTTCGGCGGGCGCCCGGAAGCGGCGCTCGCCCTGCTCCGGTCGATCCTCGACGGGATCGCCGCTCTCGGCGACGTCGAGCTCACCGCGACCGCCGTGGAACTCGCCGCCGTGATCGCGGCCGCGCTCGGTGCCGCGACGAGCGCGGCCCGGCTCGCCGGTGCGGCGGAGTCGATGCGCGACAAGGCGGAGATGCCCGCACCGCCACCGGACATCGCGCTCCTCGACCGCGCTCTCGGTCCGGTCCGGGAGGTCCTGGGCGACGCTGCCTGGGACCGCGAGCGCGACCTGGGTCGCACGTTCGACCAGGCGGAGGCACTCGCCCTCGCGGCCGTGCCGGAGCCGGCGGCGGTCGCCGAACATATCGGCCAGCAGGCCGTCACGGGGGCCCGCCCGTCCGTGGCAGGCGGCTAGCGAGCCGGTCCAAGCCGGCGACGATCATCGCCGCGTAGCCGTCGACGCCGAGCGCAGGCACCCGTTCCCGACCGCACGTGAGGTGTTTCCTGGCGTTGTCGACGTCGCCGAGCCGGCGGTAGACGTCGCCGAGATTGAGATGCAAGGACGGGTAGAACCCGGCCACTGTCCCGGCGACACCGGCCATGCGGGCGCGGTCGTCGCTGATCGAGTCGGCGGCATCCAGTGCGCGCAGATCCCAGACGAGCTCGTCCTCGGGGAGTTCTTGGACGTCGGCCATCGAGTGCGCAAGGGCACACCGGTGCAAGGGGTCACCGCCGGCTCCGATCCGACTCCAGATGTCGGTGAACAGCGTCCGCGCCGCCTCGCGCTCGCCGCGTTGCTGCAGCTCGATGCCCCGGCCGATCTCGAGCATGACCTGGTCAGGTGAGTTCATGACGCCTCCGCTCCCTGTGCCGGCACCGTAGGCCCGCCTACCGACGAAGGAGGGCGGCGAGACGGCGCGTCTCGCCGGGCCGGTCGTCCCGGCTGGGCCATGATCGGGCCCGCGACGCCGACAAGGAGCGGTCATGAGCGTGCAGGCGAGTGCCGGGAAACCGCCGCTGCATCTGGGGGCGAACGTCTTCGGCATCTCCTTCGGACTGGCCGGCCTCGCGCAGGCCTGGTCGGCCGCATCGATGCTGACGCGGGTGCCGACCTGGCCCGGCGACGTCCTCTGGATCCTGACCGCCGCCGTGTGGTTGGTGACGGTGATCGGCTACTCCGCCAACGTCATCGCCGGTTCCCGGTGGCGGACACAACTGATGGATCCCGTCCACGCGCCGTTCACGGCACTCGCCTTCGTGGTCCCCATGATGCTGGGCGTGACCCTGGCCGGGCAGGCACGGGGATTCGGGGAAGCGGTCTTCGTCGTGGCATTGATCGGGACGGTCCTGATCGGGGGCTGGCTGACCGGGGAGTGGATCGTCGCAGACATGCGCCTGGAACAATGGCACCCCGGCTACTTCCTCCCGACCACAGCGGGCGGACTGATCGCCGCGGCCGGCAGTGCCACCCTCGGCTTCCGGAGCCTGGCCTATCTCATGTTCGGCTACGGCGTGATCTGCTGGTTGCTGTTGGGCTCGATCCTCCTGCTGCGGTTGTTCGTCGAGCCGGCCCTGCCCCTCGCGTTGCTGCCGACGGTCGCCATCGACTTCGCTCCGCCGGTGGTCGCCGGCAACGCGTGGTTCGCGATCAACGGTGGCCACCTCGACGTCGTCGCCCTGCTCCTCGCCGGCTATGCCCTGCTGATGCTGCTCGTGCAGGTACGACTCATTCCGGCGTACCTGCGGGTGCCCTTCGGGCCGGGCATCTGGGCGTTCGCCTTCTCCTACGCCGCTGCGTTCACGATCGCGATCCGGTGGTTGGCGGCCGAGCACGTCCACCGGCAGCAGGACTGGACCTACGTCCTGCTCGCCGTCATCACCGCCGGGATCGGCGCCCTGCTCGTCCGCACCGGGATCGGTCTGGCCACCGACACGTTCCTGCCGCGGCTCCCGTCGGAAGAACCTGCCGTGGCCTAGGGCACGACCGGGTGTGGCGTTCCGAGATAGGGGAACTCCTCGAGCACGTCGGTGTGCGGGCTGAGGCCGTCCGGCGGAATTTCTCCCTTGGAGAGAAAGGCCAGGCGGTGATCGATGACATTGTCGCTGAAGACACGCCCGTTGGGATATTTCGCGGGCCGGGACGGATCAAAATTCAGCGTGTCCGGAAGGATGCGGTGGGCGTCGATCGCGGCGATCGCTTCGTCCCTCGTGTATCCGCCGGTGTGGCCCATCAGGTGGACGAACTGATCCAGCCAGCGAGCGCGGTCGTTGACCGGCTCGCTGGCGTTGAATTCCTCTTTGGTCTCGTCGGTGTTGAAGAAGCTGCTGACCGACGGGTGGCCGGCCCGGTCGACGTGCAGCAGCTTGCCGTCGCGCTGGACGCTGCACCGGCCCCAGATGTGGATCTCCGGGTCGCCGCCGAGCTCGCTCGTGGGTAGCTCGATCACGGTGGAGAACACATTGGCTTCCGTGTTGGAGTCCTTGCCCGTCCACGGCGACTTGCCGCCAAGGTGCGGCGCCGTGAAGTTTCTGCCGCCGGACGTGTCGAAGAGGTTGTCGATTCCGTCGTAGTCGAAGAAGAAAGCATCGCTGCGAGCGCCCGCAAAGAAGGTGTAAGGCCCAGACGTGACGATGTTGGGGGCGGCGTCGAAGGAGACCTCGACGTCGGCGAAGATCGTGTTTCCCGCGGCCTCTTCCGATCGTGCCTCGGCGCCTCTCGCGAGAAAGACGCTCGCGGTCTGCACACCGTCACGTGGTGGGCCAAATACGTAGCTCAACGCAACGTCGGTCCGGTAGTCGCCGTCGTTGTCGATATTCAGCCGGTAGATGGCATCGGGGTCGAGTGCATCGGCATTCGGATTCGCGTTGAGGATGAGCACGGTCCTCGTCGGATCGGCCGGCGACTGGAAGGCGTAGAGATCGCAGAGGTCGAGCCGTTGGTCACCGAGAGGTGGCCCAAGACTGAGGCCGGTGAAGTGATTCGACACCGTTCATCTCCCTCGAGATCGAGAGTGCGCGTAGCGTCTCTGCAGCGGAGCGTAACAAAGGAGAGCGATCGGGAGAGCCCGTTTGACGCGGGATCGCGCGGCTCGGTGGGCGCACCCGGAGCAGTCGCGGGCCGGGTGTCGTCCGGTGACTGCGACCGCGGTGCGGATCGGCTCGCGTGTTAGGTTTTCCGTCTGTGTTCGCCAACTCCTGGGTGCCGGGCGACGTGCCTGAGAGCACAGATCCGTCAGGACGACCGTGGAAGAGGGTATGAGCGACTCCAGCGAACGTCCGGCGGACGCGGGGCTTCGCGACGGGCCGGAATCCTCGGAGTCCGACGTCGACGGTGCCGCGTGCCTCGTCGACGGGCCGCCCGGTGCGGAGCCGTGGCGCATCCTCGGCGAGGTCTGGGTCGGCTACGACCCGGAGGGCGTCGTGGTCGATCGGCGTACCGATCGGGCGTACGTCGCGTGCTCCCGCTCGAACGCGGTCGCGGTCGTCGACCTCGACACCATGACCCGGATCGGCGAGGTCGCCGTCGGCCTCGAGCCGATCGACATCGCCATCGACGACCAGCGCGGCCTGATCTTCACCGCGGACGCCCGCTCGGACCAGCTCTCCGTCGTCGATCCACTGCGCGACGAGGTCGTGGCCGAGATTCCCGTGGGGACCTATCCCGCCGGGCTGGCGATCGACGTCCCGGGCCGCCGCCTCTACGTCGGCAACGCCATGGGTGGCACGATGTCGATCGTCGACCTCGACTCCCTCGCGGTGCTGGACACCGTGACGGCGGAGATCGGCGCCGGAGCGGTCGCGGTCGACCCGCGGTACGGACGGGCCTACTGCGTCAACTTCCTCGCCGCATCGGTCACCGTCGTCGATCTGGACACCCGCGAGTCGGTCGCGCGGCTCGACGTCGGGGCCGGGCCCTGTGCGGTGGCCGTCAACCCGGTGGACGACGAGATCTATGTGATCAACTCCGTCGCCGGGACTGTCTCGCGCATCGACGCCGCCAAGGGCGAGACCACCGGCGACGAGATCCCGACCGGGAGTGCACCCGTCGGACTCGTGGCGGGACCGGACGGGGACCGGCTCTACGTGGGCAACCGCGGCGACGGCACGGTGAGCGTCGTCGGCGTAGACGGTCACGAGTGGACCAGGATCCCCGTCAGCGACGGACCCGGCGGAGTCTCGGTCCACCCCGAACACCGCAACCGAATCCTGGTGGCGAACGCCGGTTCGGGGACCCTCACCGTCGCGGACGATCTCACCACCGGGCCACCCGCGCCCGGCACGTCGGTGCCCGTCGCCCATCCGCTGGTCGGTCAGCGACTGCCCGAGTTCGCGCTCCCCGCGATGCGCAGCGAGACGGTGCGGCACAGCCGGGAGTGGTCCGAGCGCAAGTACATCCTCAACTTCTTCGCCAGCTGGTGAGGACCGTGCAACGCGGCCGCGCCGATCATGGAGCAGTGGCGCCGTCGTACCGCCCGGTCGGGGCTGGAAATCGTCATGGTCAACGTGTGGGAAGGCGCCGGTAGCGACGCCGAGGCAGAGGCCTTCTGCAACCTGTGGGGGATCGACGGCACGGTGCTCGTCGACGAGCCCGGTGACTACGCGCGCCAGGTCGGGGTCCGGGGCGTGCCGACCAACGTCTTCGTCGACGCCGACGGGACGGTAACCGCGGTGGGTGGCGTCATCCCGGCCGAGCTGGAGGCCAACATCCGTGGCCTGCTCGGGCCGGACGCCCCGATCGACCCGAGTTGACCGGCCGGTCAAGATGTGACCATGGCGGTATCGATACCCGACGTGCGGCGAGCTCTCGAGGAGCTCGGCCGGCTGCGCTTCGGGGAGATGAACGTGCAGGACGGAATGCGCGAGATCGTGCGGACCACGCATACCGTCTTCAACGTCGACGGTGCCGCGCTGATGCTGACCGACGACCAGCACCACCTGCGCAACGTCGCGGTGTCCGATGAGCGGCTTGCCCACCTCGAAGACCTTCAGGTCACCCATTTCGAGGGCCCATGCATCGCCGCCTTCGACTCGCGGCAGCTGATCACCGTCGAGGACCTCGCCGCCGACTCGCGGTGGCCGTTGTTCGCCGCCGACGCCGTCGCCCATGGCGTGCACGCGGTCATGGCGAGCCCGATTCCTTACAACCAGCAGCCCGTCGGTGTCGTCGCGGTGGTGTCCGAGGACGCCCATCCGTGGACGCCGGAAGGGGAACTGGCGGTGATGGCATTCACCGACCTGGCCGCGCTGCTCATCGCCAGCATGATGCAGGCGTCGAGCCAGACCGAGTTGGCGGGCCACCTCCAGCGCGCTTTGGATTCCCGCACCCTCATCGAGCAGGCCAAGGGAATCCTGATGGCCCAGGCGGGTGTGGATGCGCGAACTGCGTACCAACGCTTGCGGGCCCAGGCTCGATCGAGCCGCCGCTCCCTGGCCGCCGTTTCGGCAGAGATCGTCGCCGATCCGGCTCGAGTTGCGCCGTCCTCCTGACTCTGCGCATACTCCTGCCTGTCACGTTCGCCGCCCAGAAACCTGCGGCCCTCGGTGCAACGCCTCGGTCCCTGCGCATCGGTTCCTACCGATGCCCCTTCTGACCGGTGCGGTTCCACCCTCACCGCAAGGGAAGCAGCATGATCATTCTCGGCATCATTCTTCTCGCTCTGGGTTTCCTCGCCCATATCGCCATCCTGTGGACGCTCGGCATCGTCGTCCTCGTCGTCGGCGCCGTCCTCTTCGTCGTCGGCTCCACCGGCCGCGAGATCGCCGGACGCCGGCACTACTGGTAGCCGTCCCGCCGGCCGGGCGACGATGGTTCGCCCGGCCCGCCGGAACCTCGGGTCGGCGATGACACCATCGAGCGATGACGTGGTCGCTCGATACCCACGCGCTGCGGGACCGCGTGGCAGTCGTCGCGGGGGGAGCCCGAGGTGCCGGGCGGGGAATCGCCGCGGCGTCAGGAGAAGCCGGCGACTACCGCTGGACCACCGCACCAGCCGCCGGACACCGGCCGGCCGGACGCCCGCACGCGGCGAAGTCGCACATCCGGCACAGCGCACCCCCGCTCGGTCGCTCGCCCGCCGCGCGTCGGTCCAGCCGCTCGCGGGTGAGGTTGGCGACGATGGTCTCGCAGGCCCGTACGAGGTCGTCACGTTGCCGATCGCTCAGGTCGGTCATCGCGTCGGTGATCGCATCCTGGCGTCGGTCCCGCACCCGATTCGCCACCAGCCGGCCTGACCGGGTGAGGCCGATGCTGACCGAACGATCGTCGGCGCCGGGCCTGCGGCGCACATAGCCGGCGTCGACCAGCCGATCCACGAGTCGCACGGCGCCGGAGTGCGTCAGTCCGACGACCTGGCTCAGGGTGTGCACGGAGCCTTTCGGCGAGAAGTCCAGCAACGCGACCAACGCCATCCGCGCCCTGTCGTCGAGGGCCGTGGTGTCGACCGAATCGGCCACCCGGTCGGCCAGTCCGGTAGCGACTGCACCGAGGAGGTTGGCGAGCCGAGCATCGCGGGATGTGCGCATAGATCCACCGTAGGAATTGACCTCGTGCCGGACGTGTGATTCAGTCACACAAGATATGTGATCGAGTCATATGTTTCAAGCGGCTGAGGAGAGGGTCATGGCCAGTCACGTTGCGACGGCGGAGATCGACATTGATGCGGCACCTTCGCAGGTGTGGGTCGCGTTGACGGATCCGGCACTGATCAAGCAGTACTTCTTCGGCACGGACGTCGTCACCGACTGGCAGGTGGGCGGACCGATCCGCTGGACGGGTGAGTACGACGGCAAGACCTATGAGGACAAGGGCGAGGTCGTCGAGTTCGCGCCGAATCGCCGCCTGCAGGTCACCCACTTCAGCCCCATGAGCGGCCAGCCGGACGAACCCGAGAACTACCACACGCTCACGTACGACCTCGAGGAACGCGGGAAGGCCACGCACGTGTCGTTGAGCCAGGACAACAACGGCGACGAAGCCGAGGCGGAGCGGGCGACCGCAAACTGGACGATGCTGCTGACCGGGCTCAAGGGCACCGTCGAGGGCGCCTGAGGGCGTTGGCGGGATGTCCGGCGATAGTCGGCCGAGGGCGCACTTCTGGACTTGCTAGTCCATTATTCGAGACCTACCGTTGAGACCTCGCGATGATGGACGAGGAGAGAACGGATGTCTGAGCGCCTACGGGGCAAGGCCGCCCTGATCACGGGGTCCACCAGCAACATCGGGAAGGCAATCGCAATCCGGTTCGCCGCCGAGGGAGCGCAGGTAGTAGTCACAGGACGCGACGCCGAGCGCGGTGGCGCGGTCGTCGGAGTGGCCCGGGCAGCCGGCGGAGAGGCGACTTTTCTCCCTCACGAGCTCGACGGATCCGTCGAAGCCTCACGTGAGTTGGCGGAGCTGGCGACGAAGGTCTACGGATCGATCGACATTCTCGTCAACAATGCGGGCATCTACCCGCCGGGTGGGACGCTGGCAATCGACGGGGACACCTTCGACCGCATCATGGCCGTGAACGTGAAGGCGCCGTACTTCCTGACAGCCGCACTCGTCCCTGCAATGGCTGACGTCGGTCGGGGTGTCGTACTCAATCTGGGTTCTTGGGGGGCGCGGCTTGGCATTCCCGCGGGCACGGCGTACGCCTCGTCGAAGGGAGCGATGGAAACGCTCACCCGCGCCTGGGCTGCAGAGTTCGGTGCACAGGGGGTGCGCGTCAACGCGATCTCTCCCGGCGTCACTTTCGACAGCGCCAGCCCGGTGGCCGAGGTCGCCGGCCCGATGATGGCGACCGCGCCGCTCGGGCGTCTCGTGGCGCCCGACGCGGTCGCGCGAGCCGCTGTGTTCCTGGCCAGCGACGACGCGACCGACATCCACGGCAGCGTGTTGGACATCGATGGAGGGCGGTCGTCCGTGCTGTTCGCGGCCCGATGACCAAGCTCACCGCAAAGGGTGCGGCGACGAGACAGCGCATTATCGAAGGCGCCGCCGGGGTGATCCGCGAGGTAGGGCTCGGGGACACGACCCTGGACGACATCCGCATGCGCACGGCCACCAGCAAGAGCCAGTTGTTCCACTACTTCCCGTCCGGTCGCGACGAATTGCTGCTTGCGGTAGCGCAGTTCGAGGCCGACCGCGTGCTGCTCGACCAACAACCGCACCTGTCCGACCTCACAACGTGGGATTCGTGGCAGCGATGGAAAGTGGCTCTGCTCCGTCGCTATCGCAAGCAAGGCCCGACGTGCCCGATGGCCGTGCTGATGTCCGAGTTGGGGCGCACCGACCCCGCCGCACAGGCGGTCACTCGAAGCCTGCTGCTGCGCTGGCGTAGCGACCTCGCAACCGGAGTGCGCACCATGCAAGCAAATGGAGCCGCCCCGGCGGCTCTCGATGCGGATCGCTTCGCAGGCGCCATCGTCGCCGGGATACACGGTGGCGTCGCGATCCTCCTCGCGACCGGCAGTAGCGCAGACCTAGAGGCCGTGCTCGACCTGTTACTGGAGCGACTCGGTGCGCCCGACGAGGTGGTCGGCGGCACTCGGAACGCTGGGCGACGGCTGCAGGCTTCACGGTGACGTCAGAGATCGGTCCGGGCGAGCTGTCGATCAGCGCGGCACGCTGGCCACCTGGGCGTCGCGGATCAGTCGGTCGTCGTCGGCGAGGAGTTGGCCGGCGAGGCGTTCGATCAACCGGCGGAGTTCGGCGTTGTCCTCCGGCGACCAGCCCCGCACGTACTCCGCGAGAGCAGCGCGCCGTGCATCGAGCAGGTCGGCGATCGCCGTCTCGCCGGCCGCGGTGACCGCGATCGTGGAGTCGCCGTCGACACCAGGACCGAGACGCAGCAGGCCGGCCTCGGCGAGCACGTGCAGGTGCGCGTCGAGTCGCTCCGGCGGGACGCGGAGCCGGCGACAGAGCTGACCGACCGTGACGTCGGGAGTATCGGCGAGCCGGTAGAGCAGCCAACTGTCCGGCGGTGCGAGCGACAGGCCGGCCCGTTCGGCCAGCCTGCCGTAGAGCTTGCGCCGGTCTTCACGGTGGGCGAGGACCTCCACCGCACGCTCCATCTCCTGCATTGATGTGCGCTCGGAGGGGACGGACGTCGGCGCGTAGGTGTCGGCCGGGTTGGCGGCCGCCGCGGTAGCCCGGAGCGGTATCTCGCGGATCAGCCAGCTGAGGGCGAAACCGACCAGCGCGATCGGCACCGCGACAAGGAAGACGGTGCGGATGCTGGCGGCGTAGGCCTCGATGTAGCCCATGTGTACCGGCGCGGGCAGCCGGTTGAGCGTCGCGGGGTCGGCACCGGACTGTGGTGAGAAGCCCGGCGGAATCCGCACGCCGCGCAGGTGATGGGCGAGGTTCCCGACGAGCACGTTGGCGAAGATGGCGCCGAAGACCGCCGTGCCGAAGCTGCCGCCGATGGAGCGGAAGAACGTGGCTCCGGACGTCGCGGCGCCGAGATTGCGGTAGTCGACGGCGTTCTGTACGGCGATGACCAGGACCTGCATCACCGCACCGATGCCGACCCCGAGCACGAACATCGAGATCGAGGACTGCCAGGTCGGGGTCGACACCGAGAGCCGGGAGAGCAGGAACAACCCCACCGACATGATCAGCGTGCCCATGATCGGGAAGATTCGGTATCTGCCGGTGCGACTGATCAGCTGGCCGGAACCGATCGAGGTCAACAAGAGTCCGGCCATCAACGGCAGCAGGCGAAGCCCCGACGCGGTCGGGCTGACCCCTTGCACGACCTGCATGTACTGCGGCAGATAGGTGATCGCGCCGAACATCGCGAACCCCACCACGAAGCCGACCGCCGATGCGGCCGAGAAGATGCGGTTGCGGAACAGGGTCAGCGGAAGGACCGGCTCGGGAGCGCGGCGCTCGACGAGGATGAAACCGATGATTGCGACGACTGCTGCGACACCGAGGCCGTAGATCTGCACCGACCCCCACCGATAGGTCGTGCCGCCCAGGCTGGTCAGCAGTACCAGGCAGGTCGCCGCGGCGGCGAGCAGGCCCGCACCGAGATAGTCGATGACGTGCTGCACGGTCGTCGAACGCGAGGGAAGCACGATCCCCGTGACCACGAGAGCCACCAGACCGACGGGGATGTTGATGTAGAACACCCAGCGCCAGGACAGGTTGTCGACGAAGAAACCGCCCAGCAGGGGGCCGATCACGCTGGTCACACCGAATACGGCGCCGAAGATGCCCTGGTAGCGACCGCGTTCACGGGGCGCGACGACGTCGCCGATGATGGACTGAGCCCCGACGATCAGCCCACCACCACCGATGCCCTGCAGGGCCCGGAACCCGATCAGTTCGATCATCGACTGCGCGAGCCCGCTGAGGATCGAGCCGATCAGGAAGATCACGATCGCGGCCTGGAAGAACCTCTTCCGGCCGTACATGTCGCCGAGCTTCCCCCACAGCGGGGTGGACGCGGTCGACGCGAGCAGGTAGCCGGTGACTACCCAGGACAGGTGGGACAGGCCGTGCAGGTCGCCGGCGATCGTGGGCAGCGCCGTGGCCACGATCGTCTGGTCCAGCGAGGCCAGCAGCATGCCGAGGAGCAGGCCGATCAGGATCAGCCAGATCCGTTGCCGACTGACCGGTGCCTCGGTGGGCGCTGAGTCGGTCGCCGTGGCCATCGCATCCTCCTCACCCGGCGAGGGAGCACCGGCGAGAAGGATGGTCCCACCCTTCGACCGCCGCGGGCTAACTCGTGATGATCTGCAGGATGCTGTAGGCCGTGAAGCCCAGCAGGATGAGGGCGCCCAGCCGCTGCAGCAAGGCCACCGAGATGTAGCGCAGGAGAGCGCGGCCGGCGGTGATCGCGAGCAGGGCCGCCGTCCACAGGCCGAGTGTGGCGCCGATGGCGACCGCGAGGGGGTCGTCGTAACGTGCGGTCAGGTTCGCGGTCAGGATCTGGGTGATGTCACCCCATTCGCCGATGAAGACCACGCCGAAAGATGTGGCGAAGGCCGCGAGCGCCGAGCCCGATGCCGCGCTGTCGAGGTGTTCCTGGGCGGTCTCCTCGTCGCTGCTCTTCGACGCCGAGATCCACATGTACGCCGCGCCGGCGGCGAAGAGGGTCGCGATGAGGACCTCGAGCGCCCGGTGCGGCAGCAACGACAACAGGTGGCCGGCCACGACGGCCAGGATGACGTGCACCAGGAAGGCGGTGGCCACGCCGAGGAAGACCCAGCGTGGCCGGAACCTGGTGCCCAACACCAGCGACGCGAACATCGACTTGTCGGGGAGTTCGGCGACGAGGACGACGACGAACACAAGAGGAATCAGCAGCGGTTGCACGGGGCGGGCTCCGGTCTCTATCGGGGCCGGGCCGGAGGTCGGGGGCCGACTCTTCGACCCGACACAAGTGTCGAGGTCGAAGGTCTCGCCCGCCCGCCAAACACGGGCCCGATGACCGGGCGCAGGAGCGCGCCAGCATGTCGATCATCGATTCGGGGCTACTCCCCTTCGCCGTTCAGCTTACCCGACGGTGGCGCTCCGCAATCGCGGGTCCGATCTCTTCCTGCAGTTCGGTGATGGCCAGGGCCACCTGGGCCTGGACCCCGGCATCGTCGATGTCCTCGGCCCGCGAGAAGGCCAGGATCCAGCTCACCTGGTCGGTGCCCGGCCTACGCCGGGCGATGACCTGGGCGCAGGCGCGGTCGCGGTGCCAGACCAGGGTGCCCCCCAGCAGGGTCGAGGCCACCCGTTCGCGGGCCAGCTCCACGAGCGGCGCGTGGCCGGACAGCGGGAGGACCAGGCGCGAGGAGCCGCTGCAGGGGAGCGCGGTCAGGGTCAGGATGCCCGACCCCTCCGCCCAGGCGACCCGGCCGACGTCCTCCCAACCCAGGCGGAGCCAGGCCTGTCCCGGCCCGGCCTGGGGTTGGTGGTAGAGAGCCCAGCCGGTTGCGACGACGGCTGCGCCGGTGACGTCCCGTCCGGCGAACAGCACTCGCTCGTGCGCCCCGATCGGCGCGCCCACGGCCGCTGCTGCGCGAACATGTCCCGACCTGTCGACTTGCCGCGAATGGGCGCGCTGCCAGGCTCGCATCCTGGTCGGACGTCCCGGAGGGCTGGCTTGCATCGCGCGACTCCCATTCCGCCGGAGGCAGCCGGCCGGTCAGGAGCTCTGGGATGCCGGGCGGCCCGTACCCTCACACCACGTCGACGGGACGGTGAACGTTCAACGGTGAGCGTTCATGCGGCGGTCAGTACACGCAGCTCTTGCTCGCCGCGGTCCGGGCCGGCCGGTTGGCCGACGACGATTTGTGCGACGTCGATCGGTGCGTGGGGTGGCCGCTGACGATGGTGGAGAAGAAGCCCGGGAGCTTCGCCTTGTCCAGCTCGATGGCGTCGGGTATTCCGCCGGCGGAGTAGCTGAGACTCGCGATCGGAACGGTCTTGAAGACCACGTTGCCGGCGGCGATGTCACGCATCTGACCGGCCAGCCTCAGCAGGTCCAGTCCGTCGTTGTCGGTGGTGAGCGACTTCGACACCGCGTCGAGTAACTGGTTGAGCCGGATCGGGTTGAGCAGTGTGCCGGCACTGAGGATCTGGTGCGCCACGGCGCCGAGGAAGGCCTGCTGGCGCTTGATCCGGCCCAGGTCACCGCCGGGGATGCCGTGCCGTTGCCGCACGAAAGCCAGCGCCTGGGTGCCCTCGATCTTCTGTCTGCCGGCCGGCAGGTCGATCCCGGAGTAGTGGTCTTTCGCGGGCGCCTTCAGGCAGATCTCGACGCCGTTGAGCACCTTGCTGATCTGGTAGAAGCCGAGCAGCCCGACCTCGACGTAATGGTCGATGTGCAGGCCGGTCAGTGCGCTCACGGTTTTGACCAGCTCCCTGGCTCCTGCTGTCTTCTCCGCCCCGGTCAGGGTGCCGCCGCACTGTGACTGGGTCGCTCCGGGGGGAAGGCAGGCGCCGTCGGCGTACGCCGCGTTGATCTTGTTGCTGCGATAACCCGGGATGGTCACGTAGGAGTCGCGGGGGAAGGACACCACGGTCGCCTTCCGGCCGTCGGCGGGGATGTGAACGAGCAGGATCGTGTCGGTGTTGAAGCCCGCGTTGACCTGCGTCCCCAGCTCCCGGAGCTGGCGGTTGGTCAGGCCGCCGCGGCTGTCGTTACCGACCAGCAGAATGTTCTGGTCGACCCCGTCGACGTCGTGGCCCCCGCCCTGCTTCGGGGACTCGATGACCCCACGACCCAGATGCGTGACCTGGCCGTTGAAGCGCGTGTAGAGGGCCCACGCCGTACCGCTGGCCACCAGGACCACCAGCGACACCACGGCGGCGATCACCTTGCCCGCGAACGCCGCCCGATGTCGTCCGGAGCCCCCGGGCGACTTCGGCAATGGGGCTTGGGGATCGGACACGGCAGGTGCCTCTCCTCGCAAGCATGGTGTTCGGTGCGCTCGCGGCCCAGCCGCGGAGAACCCTTCAATGCTCAGGCTACCGGCGGCCACCGGACGGGTGGAGGTTTGGTCGGATCTGGCCACTGCTACCGCCGGTCGGAGGGCGACCGGTGCGCAGGTACTACGACCAAGGTGCGATGGACGACCCGACCTGAGTGACGTCACGGTGAACTCGATGCACCGCACGGTGCACAGCGACACGGCACCCAGGAGATCTGATGCGGGCTACGCGGGACGGGCGATCGGGTTGGTGGGTGTGGGCGCTCGTCGCCGTGCTCATCGCCGGCCCGGTGCTGCTGATCCCGTCGGTCGCCGCCGCCGACCACGGCCCTGGTTCGGGCGGCCCTGGTTCGGGCGGCTCGGTCTCCAGCGCGGACCAGGGGCGCGGCGACGAGCATCATGGCGGCGGACCCGGTCAGGGCGCCCCGGGTCGGAGCGGGCCCGGGCACGACGACGCGCACCCTGCGCCGGCGCCGACGGCGATCACCCCACAACCCGCGGCGACACCTCCCGTCACGCCCACCAAACCGGCGACCACGCTGCCCGCCCGGACGCCGGCGCCCCCCGCAACCGCCACGGCTACGACACCGTCTGCGCACCGCGCGACTACACCGGCCGCCCGGACGTCTGCTCGGACGTCTGCCCATCGGCCCGCTGCGACGACCAGTCCCGCCGCGGCCGTTCCCTCCGTCGCAGCGACCCGGTCGGCCGCTGCCGGGGCGGTGACGTCGGCCGGCGACGGCGGGCCGGGCGGATCGTCGGCGTTGTTCGCGGCGGCCGTCGGCGCCGGTGTCCTGGTCTTCGTCCTCGGGCTGCTCGCCGCGGGCGCCCGCACGCTGGCCCGGATGAAGTCGGTCGAGCAGTGACGACCGCAGTGGTGAGCCGGTCGGTCGCCGAGTTCCGGCGGCCCTACCGGGGCTCGCTCTCCGCCGCAACCGCGCTGACCGTCGCCGAGGCGGTGCTCGATCTCGCCCGGCCGTGGCCACTCGCGATCGCGGTCGACCAGGGACTGCAGCATCAGGCCATGCCGAGTTGGCTGGCACCGCTCGACTCGTTGTCCACGGTGCAATTGGCCGCCGTTGCCGCGGCCGCCTCCGTCTTCCTTACGTTGCTCGGCGCGGCCTGCGGATACATCGCCGAGATGCTGGTCGGCGTCGCCGCCGAGCGGATCGGTGCCGACCTCCGCAATGCACTCATGACCCGACTGCTCGGGCTCTCGCTGCGGTTCCACGACCGACACCGCAGCACCGAACTCGTGTCGCGGCTCACCACCGACGTACGGCGCACCGAGGACTCGCTCGTGGTCTGGTACGAGAGCGTGATCCCCGGTTCGCTCGAGCTCGTCGGCATGCTGCTCGTGCTGCTGCTGGTGGATCCGCCGCTGGCGGGGGTCGCGCTCGCGGTCACGCCGGTACTCGCGATCGTGGCGATTCGCCGGCGTGCCCGGGTGCGGACCTCGCATGCCACCGCACGGGCTGCACAAGGCCGGCTCGCCGCCCGCGCCGGTGACCTCCTGCGCAACGTCCGGGTGATCCAGGCATTCGACCAGAACGACCGCGCACAGCACGAGTTCGCCGTCGCCGGTCGTTCCTCGACGCGTTCGGAGATCGATGCGCTGGGCGTGGAACGCCGGCTGGGGCCGGTCGCCGATCTGGTACTCGCGATCGGTGCGGGCCTGGTCCTGTGTGCCGGCGTCATCCGGGTGACCGACGGCGCCGTCTCCATCGGCACCCTGCTCGTCGTGCTGTCCTACGTCGCCAGCCTCTACGGCCCGGTGCGTTCCCTCACCCGGCTGTCGTCGACCCTGTCGCGGGGCGCCGCGAGCCGCGCCCGCATCGTCGAACTGCTGGACAGTGACGAACACCAACCCCGCGACGACGAGGTCGGGTCCGCCCCGGCGCTGACCACCGAGGTCGCCCTGACCGGCGTGCGGTTCGGCTACTCACCGGACCTTCCTGTGCTGCGCGGAGTCGACCTGACGGTCCGCATCGACGAGACCGTCGCGATCATGGGCAGCTCGGGCGAGGGCAAGTCCACGCTGCTCAACCTCCTGCTCCGGCTCTACGACCCCGACAGCGGTGTCATCACCTTCGACGGCGTCGACGTACGGAACTGCTCGGTCGCCTCGGTCCGCCGCCAGATCGCCCTCGTGCCGCAGGATCCGTGGCTGCTCGACGGTTCGATCCGCGACAACATCGCCTTCGGGCGGCCCGCGGTCACCGACCTCGACATCCGGCTCGCGGCCCGGACCGCGTTGCTCGAGCCCTTCGTCCGCGACCTGCCCGACGGGTACGACGCGGTGGTGGGGGAGGGCGGCGTGCGCCTCTCCGGCGGCCAGCGGCGCCGCCTCGCACTCGCCCGGGCCGTGGTCCGCGACGCCCCGGTCCTGCTCCTCGATGAACCGACCTCGGGCCTCGACGCCCAATCGGCCACGGCGGTGATGTCCGCGCTGCGCCGGGCCTCGACCGGTCGCGCGACCCTGCTCGTCACCCACGATCCGGCGGTCGCCGCCCTCGCCGACCGCGTGGTCGTGCTCGACGGCGGTCGGATCGAAAACCACGGCGCCGCCCGGCGCCGCAACGGGCGCCCGGCGTCCCTCGAATCCTCCACGGTGAGCACCACGCTTCCCGTGTTCACCACGAGCACCGAGAGGGGGTGAACCTTATGTCCAAGACGAGTCAAGGCCGCATTCGCGGTGCCGTTGTTTCGCACCCGTCGCACCACGGTCGGCGCCACAGCCGGTCGCGTAGCCGTTCCCGCTCGCGCTCGCGCGACTGAACGGTGAGGTGAAATCCGGACGGGGCCGGCGATCAATGCGCCGGCCCCGTCCGACCTCGACCATCTCAGACCCACCTCCCTCCAGGACAGGCGCACCGTGACCCTCTCCGAGACGACACCCGCCGCGACGGCCGACAGCTGGTCCGCGGGCCCGGGAGATCTCCTGCTGCCGGGGCTGCTCGCCTGGGAGTTGCTGGGCGACGGCGTACGGCGGGAGATGTGGCTGGCCTGGTCGATCGATCGGTGGGCGCCCGTCGCCGTCAAGCTGCCCCGTCCGTCGTACGCCGCGGAGCCGCGATCCGCCGCGACGTTGCGGGCCGAGGCCGTACTGCTGGGGCAGATCCGGCACACCGGCTTCCAACGCCTGCTCCACGACGGTTCGGATGAACCGCTGCCCCACCTCGTCCTCGAGTACGTCGAGGGACCGAGCCTCGACACCGTCATCGACGACGGCCCGCTCGGGCCCGCCGACCTCGTACTTTTGGGGATGCATCTCGCCGGCGCGCTGCACTACCTGCACGGCCGGGGTTTCGTGCACCGCGACCTGAAGCCGGAGAACGTCGTCATCCGCGAGGGCCGGCCGGTGCTGCTCGATCTCGGTCTCGCCTGCCCGATCGGGACCGCCGGCCGGGCGGACGCACCCCAGGGCAGCGACGGCTACCGCGCGCCCGAGCAGGAGCGCGGTGCCGCGGCTGAGCCCGCGGCCGACCTCTACGCGCTCGGCACGATCCTCGCCGAGGCCGCTGTCGGGGACGTCGATTGGCTGCCGGAAGATCTCGGGGCGCTGCCGATCGAGCTGGCGACGGTGCTGACCCGGCTGCGGGACCCCGATCCGGCGGCCCGACCCGCCGACGCGGCCCATCTCCTCACCGAGCTCGCGGCGGCCCTCCCCGCGGGATCGGCCCCCACCTGGCCGGAATGGGCGACCGCGGCGCTCCCGAGCGGTGGTCCGGCCCGGCTCCCCGCTCCGGCTCCCCGCTCCGCGCCCCTGCGCCGCCCGGGTCAAGGCAGACTGAGCCCTTGACCGTACGAGCGAGGGCAGGGCCGATGACGGACGTCGACGCGAAACCGATAGCCGACGTCCCCGTGCGTCCGGCCGGGGGACGAACCCCCCCGCCCCGCACGAACTACACCCGCCGCGCCGTACGCCAGTTCGCGGCCGCCGGAGTCGTCGCCCTTGTCATCGTCGCCGTCGTCGGCGGGCTGGTGAGCCGCGGGATCGCGCGGGACGAGGCCATTGCCGACGCCCGCCTCGTGACGGCCGCATTCGGCCGTGCGGTGATCCAGCCCGCCTTGACCGATGGTCTCGTTGCGGGCGATCCGGCAGCCCTGCGCCGAATGAACGCCGCGGCGGGCGGCATCGTCAACGGCCGCACCGTCATCCGGGTCAAACTCTGGACTCCCTCCGGCCGGGTCGTCTACTCCGACGAGCCACGGCTGATCGGCAAGGTCTACCCGCTGGACTCGGAGGAACTCGACGCTCTGCGCCAGAACCACGCGGACGCTGCCGTCAGCGAACTGTCCCAGCCGGAGAACAGTTTCGAGCGCGGTCACGGCCAGCTGCTCGAGGTCTACCAGCCGGTCCGCACACCGTCCGGTCAGCGGCTGTTGTTCGAGACCTACTCCTCCTATCGCGCGGTGACCGATCGGGAGCACCGGATCTGGGTGGAGTTCGCGCCGATCACCCTGGGAATGCTGGTCGCGCTGCAACTGGTGCAGATCCCGCTCGCCCGGCGCATGGCCCGCCGGTTGGACGCGAGCCAGCAGGAACGCGAGCGGCTGATGCACGATGCACTCGCGGCATCCGACACCGCCCGGAGGCGCATCGCCGGTGACCTGCACGACGGCGTCGTGCAGGATCTGGTCGCGGCGTCGTACTCGCTGTCCGGCTCGGCGGAGCGAGCCAACAGGTCCGGCCGCCCGGACGACTCGCACGTCCTGCGCAGCGCCGCCGACACGGTGCACCGGGGGATCCGGTCGTTGCGGTCGCTCCTCGTCGAGATCTATCCGCCCAGCCTGCATACCTCGGGACTGTCGGCGGTGCTGGCCGACCTGGCGTCGACGGTTTCCGACCGCGGCGTCGACGTCCATCTTTCGGTTCCGGACGAGATCGACGCGGCGCCGGAGGCCGAGGAGCTCGTGTTCCGGGTGGCGCAGGAGGCGCTGCGCAACGTGGTGTCACATGCGCAGGCGACGCAGGTCGACGTCGAGTTGCGCCGGGTCGGCGACCTGCTGGTGCTGACCATGGCCGACGACGGCGTGGGATTCGACCCGGCGGTTCCGAGCCAGACCGGCGATCGGGGCCATTTCGGTCTGCGGCTGCTGCGCGATCTCGCCACCGACGCCGATGCCTCCCTCGAGGTCGACTCCGCGGCGGGCCGGGGTACGCGCATCCGGCTGGAGGTGCCCGCGACGTGATCCGCGTGCTCCTGGTCGACGACCATCGGCTGTTGCGAGCCGGACTGGAGTCGTTGCTCACCGCCGTCGGTGACATCTCCGTCGTCGCGTCGGCCTCCGACGGTGCGGAAGCGGTCGCCGCCGCCGCCGACCTGCGCCCGGACGTGATCCTCATGGACCTGTCCATGCCCGGGATGGGTGGTGTCGAGGCCACCCGGGCGATCGTCGCGGCGGATCCGTCCGTGGCGGTCGTCGTACTCACCTCCTTCAGCGACCGCGAGCTGGTGCTCGACGCGGTGGACGCCGGCGCAGTCGGTTATCTGCTCAAGGACGCCAAACCGGAGGAGTTGATCCGCGGGGTCCGCGCCGCCGCCGACGGCGAGTCGCCGATCGACTCGAAGGTGGCGCGCACCTTGTTGTCGCGGCGTACCGCGCGGTCGGACGACGAGCTCACCGACCGGGAGCGTGAGGTGCTGAGACTCGTCGTACGAGGCCTGGCCAACAAGCAAATCGGCCGGGCACTCGGTATCTCCGAGCGCACGGTCAAGGCTCATCTGACCCGGGTCTTCGCCAGCATCGGCGTCGCGGATCGCACGCAAGCGGCATTGTGGGCGCAGCGGCACGGACTCGGCTCGACCGGTTCCTGAGGGCCTACGCTGTAGTCATGGCCGGTGGGCCGGGCACGGGGAGCATCAGGATCGCGGAACTCGTGGCGACCCTGTCCTACGCCGCCGACCTCGGCCTCGGGCAACCCATGGCGCACTGCATGCGCCAGACGGTGGTGGCGCTCCGGCTGGCCGACCTCGCCGGCGCGAGCGACGCCGAGCGTGAGGCCACCTACTACCTCGGGCTGATGATGAACGTCTACTGCCACGCCGACGCGGCTGAGCAGGCGAAATGGTTCGGGGACGACATCGCCCTCAAGGGCGACGGATTCGAGACGCTCGACATGAGCACGGCGCAAACCATCTCCTTCATCCTCCGGCGGGTGGGCTCGCACGGCACCGGGCCGGCCCGTGCCAAGCGGCTGGCCACCTTCGCATTCTCGGGGCAGAAGGAGGTGCTCGCGTTCATGGCGACCCACTCCACGTTGGCCGCCCAGTTCGCCGGCCGGATCGGGCTGAACGACGAGGTCTGCGCGGCGCTGCGTCAGGGTTACGAGCAGTGGGACGGCAAGGGCTATCCCGACCATCGCGTGGGCGACGAGATCTGCCTGCCCGCCAGACTGGTGCATTTCGCCAGCCCGATCGAGATCTTCAGCCGGCGGCGCGGCATCGACGCCGCACGGACGATCGCCCGGAGAAACCGCAGTGCAGACTTCGACCCGACCGTCGTCGACCTGTTCTTCGACCATGCGCCGGATGTCCTCGACGGTCTCGACGAGGCGGCTGACTGGGACGCGATCCTGGCCGCCGAGCCGGAGCTGTCCCGCCGGGTCAGCGGCACCGAACTCGACGATGTCCTGATGGCGATGGCCGACCTCGTAGATCTCAAATCTCCTTACCTGGCAGGGCATTCGCGAGGCGTCGCGAACCTCGTCGGCGAAGCGGCCCGGCTGTCCGGACACTCCGACCACGACGTCGTGACGTTGCGCCGGGCCGGTTACGTGCACGACCTCGGCCGACTCGGAGTGTCGAACGCGATCTGGGACAAGCCCGGTCCGTTGACCAAGGCCGAGTTCGAACGCGTCCGCCTGCATCCGTATCTGACCGACCGCATGCTCGCCCGGCTGACCGGATTGGATGCCAGTCGGGTGATCGCGACCCGTCACCACGAGCGATTGGACGGGTCCGGCTATCCTGGCGGATTGACCGCCGCCGCGCTGACTCCCGCGGACCGGCTGCTCGCCGCGGCGGACAGCTATCACGCCAGGACCGAACCCCGTCCGTACCGGCCCGCGCTGCCTCCAGACCGGATCGTGCGGGAGTTGCGCGCCGAGGTCACCGCCGGGCGCCTGGACGGCGCCGCGGTCGATGCGGTGTTGGCCGCGGCGGGCCATCGGGCGCCCGCCCTGCGCGCCTGGCCCGCGGGGCTTACGGCCCGCGAGGTGGAGGTACTGGGACTGCTGGCGCGTGGCCGTTCGAACCGGCAGATCGCCGCCGAACTCGTGGTCTCGCCGAAGACCGTCGCCAACCACGTGGAACACATCTACAGCAAACTCGGGGTCTCCAGCCGGGCCAGCGCGACGCTGTATGCCACGCAGCACGGGCTCGTGGGCAGCTTCGAGCCCGCAGCCGGCGCCGCCCACCCCTGAGGAAGATGGGGCGAATCGCTCATGCCCGCGCGGCCGGGTGCTCCTAGCGTCGGTGCATGACGGCAGGCGTCGGTCCTGCCGATCGGCGAAGGGTGTGGGAGCGATGAGTTACTACGACGAACGGGTCGTCCCGCGGCTGTTGAACAAGCTGGGTGGAATGGAGGCACTTCGGCCGCTGAGGGAGCGGGTCTGCGCGGGCCTGACCGGTCATGTGGTGGAGATCGGGTTCGGGTCCGGGCTCAATATCGACTTCTATCCGGCGACCGTGAGTCGGGTGACCGCCGTCGAGCCCTCAGACCTCGCATGGAAGCTCGCTGCAGAGCGGGTCGGTACGACCGAGATACCGGTGGAGCGGGCCGGACTCGACGGACAGTCCATGCCGTTCCCCGACGACACGTTCGACTCGGCGTTGTCCACATGGACGATGTGCACGATCCCCGATGCGATGGCAGCCCTGGGCGAGCTGCGCCGGGTCCTCAAGCCGGGCGGGACACTGCATTTCCTCGAGCACGGGCTGGCCCCGGACGAGCGGGTCCAGCGCTGGCAGCGACGCCTCGACCCGATCGAGCGGCGGCTGTTCGCCGGGTGCACCTTCAGCCGCCCCATCGTTCGCCTGCTGACCGATGCCGGCCTCACCATCGCCGACCTCGACGTCTTCTACGAGAAGGGCGGCCCGAAGTTCGCCGGTGCCGACTCGCTCGGCGTCGCGCTGGCCGCCTAGCAGATTTGTCGGAGGTCGTTGTTAGCGTGACCGGCATGTCCGCTGAACCCGGTGCCCCCACCCGTGCCGTCGGTCCGCTGTTGCTCGGAGGCTTCGACTACATCTGGTCCCGCTTCCGGGGCCGCCTCGAGGGTCTGAGTCAGGACGAATACCTGTTCGAGCCCGTTGCCGGCTGCTGGTCCGTGCGTGCCGGCGACGACGGCGTGTGGCGCGTGGAGCGGGTCATCCCTGCCCCGGATCCGGCACCGGTCACGACGATCGCCTGGCGGCTGTGGCACATCGGCTCGGAGTGCCTGTCCGGCTACACCGCCGAAGGATTGGGCGAGTGGCCGCTCGACGTCACCGACCGCGACTGGTACGAGCACGTCGACGACGCGCTGGTCGCGCTGGACAAGGGCTGGGCGGCGTTCCGGTCCGGGCTGGACGGGCTCGGTGAGGATGGGATGTGGCGCGCTCTCGGTCCGGATTGGGGCCCCTACGCGGCCGACCCCTGGGCGGGCCTGGTGCTGCACGCCATCGACGAGGTCGCCCACCACGGGGCCGAGGTGGCGCTGCTGCGCGACCTCTACGCCCACGGCGGCCGATCGGTCTAGAGGTAGAGCCCGGTCGACGGCTCCACCCGCTCCGCGGCGATGGCGTGGATGTCGCGTTCCCGCAGGATGATGTAGTCCTGCCCGTGCACCTCGACCTCGTACTGGTCATCGGGGCTGAAGAGCACCCGGTCGCCCGACTTCACGGCGCGGACGTGGTTGCCGACCGCGAGCACTTCGCCCCAGGACAGCCGCTTGGCCACCTGCGCGGTCGCGGGGATCACGATGCCGCCGGACGAGCGTCGCTCGCCGTCCTCCCGGGAGTACTTCGCCAGTACCCGGTCGTGCAGCATCTTGATCGGTAGGCCGGTGTCGGGCTCGGTCACGTCGGTGGACGCTACCTCGGTCCTTGGGTCCACCACCGGTCAGCCCCAACCCAGTTCGTGCAGCCGGGCCTCGTCGATCCCGAAGTGATGGGCGATCTCGTGGACCACGGTGGTCGCGACCTCGTCCACCACGTCGTCGTCGTCGAAGCAGATCGAGAGGATCGGCAGCCGGAAGATCGTGATCCGGTCCGGCAGGGTGCCGCCGTAGTCGTGGCCGCGTTCGGTGAGCGCGATGCCTTCGTAGAGCCCGAGCAGCCGGGCGTCCTGCGGGTCGGCGTCCTCGACCAGGACCACGACGTTGTCCATCAGCCGGGTCAGCGCCGGGGGCACCTCGTCGAGGGCCGTGGCGACGAGCTCCTCGAACCGGTCCGTGCTCATCTCGACCATGACCACCTCCCCCTCGCCCCCGAACCTCCCATGATCAGGAGGGGATTCGTACGGCGTGTTGCACCCGAATCCCCTCCTGATCATGGCCCGGTGGGGCTGGGTGACCACGATAAGCAGGACGGACCCGCCCGCGCTCCCCGGTAGGCTGGATCATCGTGATCGACCTCCGCCTGGTCCGTGACGACCCGGACCGTGTCCGGGCGTCCCAGCGTGCCCGCCGCGAGGACCCGGCCACGGTCGACGCGCTGCTCGAGGCGGACGAACGTCGGCGCGCCGCCGTCGCCACCGCGGACGACCTGCGGGCCGAGCAGAAGGCGCTGGGCCGCAAGGTCGGCAAGGCCGCGCCCGACGACCGTCACACGCTGCTCGAGCACGCCAAGCACCTCGCCGACGAGGTGAAGGCTGCCGAGGCCGAGCAGGCCCAGGCCGACGAGGCGTTGCGGGCGGCCCACCGGGCGGTCTCCAACGTGGTGATCGACGGCGTACCGCCGGGTGGCGAGGACGACTTCGAGCTGCTGGAGACCGTGGGCGAGGCCCCGGCCTACGACTTCGAGGTCCGCGACCACGTCGAGATCGGGACCCGGGTCGGGGCGTTCGACACCGAACGCGGCGCGAAGGTCTCCGGTGCCCGGTTCTACTTCCTGACCGGCCCCGGCGCGCTGCTGGAGATCGCCCTGCTCAACCTCGCGATCGAACAGGCGGTCGGGGCCGGGTTCACCCCGATGGTCGCGCCGGCGCTCGTGCGGCCGGAGGCGATGGAGGGCACCGGCTTCCTCGGGGCGCACGCCGAGGAGGTCTATCGCATCGAGCGCGACGACCTCTACCTCGTCGGTACGTCCGAGGTGCCGCTCGCCGCCTATCACTCCAACGAGATCCTCGACCTGTCGGCCGGACCACGTCGCTACGCCGGCTACTCGGCCTGCTTCCGGCGCGAGGCCGGCTCCTACGGCAAGGACACCCGCGGCATCTTCCGGGTGCACTGGTTCGACAAGGTGGAGATGTTCACCTTCACCCGGCCCGAGGAGGCCGAGGACGAGCACGCGCGCCTGCTGGCCTGGGAGAAGGAGTTCCTCGACAAACTGGAGCTCAGCTACCGCGTCATCGACGTCGCCGCGGGCGACCTCGGGTCCAGCGCGGCCCGCAAGTACGACTGCGAGGCGTGGTTCCCCGCGGAGGGGCGCTACCGCGAACTGACGTCGGCCTCCAACTGTACGACCTTCCAGGCCCGCCGGCTCGGTGTGCGCTACCGCGACGCCGGCGGCAAGCCGCAACCGGCCGCCACCCTCAACGGCACGCTGTGCGCGATCGCCCGCACCATCGCCTGCCTGCTCGAGGTGCACCAGCGGGCGGACGGATCGGTCTACGTGCCGAAGGCGCTCCGCCCGCACCTGGGCGGGCGGGACCGCATCGAGCCGCTGACTCCGTGAGCGCCGACAACCCGGCGGTCGCCGACGACGTGACCGAGCCGCCCGTGAAGCTCGTCGCGACCGACCTCGACGGCACGCTCGTCCGCACCGACGGCACTATCTCCGAGCGCAGCAGGCGCGCCCTGCAGGCGACCGAGGCCAGCGGCCGATCGGTCGTCTTCGTCACCGGGCGGCCGCCGCGGTGGATGCACGAGGTCGCCGAGGCGACCGGTCACACCGGCCTGGCGATCTGTTCCAACGGCGCGCTGCGCTACGACCTGCACACCGAGCAGGTCGTCGGCGGCTCGCCGCTGGATCCGGCCACGATGGCCAAGGTCGCGGCCCGGCTGCGCGCCGCGATCCCCGGTCTGGCCTTCGCGGTGGAGTACGGCGACGCCTTCGCCCACGAGCCTGACTATCGCCACACCTACGACCTCGGCGTCGACGCGGTCGTCGGGCAGGTGGACCAGATCGTCGAACTCGAGGCGGCGAAGATGCTGGCCCGGCACAGCGAGCTGCACCCCGACGACCTGCTCGCCCAGGCGGTCGAGGCGGCGGGCGATCTCGCCACCTTCACCCACTCCGCGTCGGCCGCGGACGGCCTGCTGGAGATCTCGGCGTTCGGCGTCACCAAGGCCTCCGGGCTGGCCGAGCTCGCCGGTGAGCTCGGGATCGGACCTGAGGAGGTGGTGGCGTTCGGCGACATGCCCAACGACCTCGCGATGCTCGAATGGGCCGGCCACTCGGTCGCGGTGGCCAACGCCCACCCGAGCGTGCGGGCGGCGGCCGACGAGATCACGGTGAGCAACGACGACGACGGCGTCGCCGTCGTACTCGAACGGCTGTTGGCCAGATGACCGGGACCGCCGGGATCCGCCATCGGGGTCGGAGTCGGACAAGCCGGTCCAGAACCGTGCGCGAAGGGGCAGGACCACGGTCGCGATCTTGGCGACTGGCCGCGCCGACGCGGTCCTTCAAGGCAGGATTGCCGAATGGCCGACCGAGCCGGTAAGGGGACTGGTCGCGACCAGGGACGGTCGTGGGCCGTGCTGGCTGCCCTCATCATCACCGGGCTCTTCCTCGCGCTGGTCGCCCGCTTCGCCGGGGCTCCCGCCTGGGTGCAGATCGCCCTTATTGTCCTCGGCGTACTTGCCGGCGTGGGGCTCAACGAGTGGCTGGTCCGCCACGGGGGCGAGGAGAACAAGAACACCCGCGGGCTGCTGCTCGTGGACCGGGGCGACGAGCAGTCGGTGCGGGAGGCCGAACGCTGGTTCCGGGAGGCGGCCGCGAGCGGCCATCCCGGCGCGATGAACAACCTCGGCGTACTGCTCAATCGCAACGGTGACCGGCGGTCGCTGCACGAGGCGGAGGACTGGTATCGGCGGGCGGCGGCGGGCGACCATCTCAACGCGATGAACAACCTCGGTCTGCTGCTCGTCCGGCGCTGGGACCTCAACGACCGGCGAGAGGCCGAGGACTGGTTCCGGAAGGCGGCCGACGCCGACCACACCGACGCCATGGACAACCTCGGGCTGCTGCTCTACGACCGCGGCGACCGGGGCTCGGTGCAGGAGGCCGAGCAGTGGTTCCGGCGGGCCGCCAACGCCGATCACGTCAACGCGATGAACAACCTCGGCATCCTGCTCTACGACCGCGGCGACCGGGATTCCCGGACCGAGGCCGAGGAGTGGTTCCGCCGCGCGGCCGCCCGGGACCACTCCGACGCGATGCACAACCTCGCCGTGCTCCTCAAGCACCGCGGCGACCGTCAGGCCCGCCGCGAGGCAGAGGACTGGATGCGGGCCAGCCGCGAGGCCTGAGGCTCAGGACGTCTTCTGCAACGCGTCCTGGTACTCCTTGCGGATCGTGTCGCCACCCGCACTGCGCCACGTCTTGACCGCGTCGTCCCACGACGACAGTGGCTCCCGGCCCTGCAGGATGGCACTCTGAGCGTCGGTCATCTTCAGGTTGATGTCGGAGCCCTTGGTCGAGTTGGTGTTGGAGTACAGGCCCAGCGTCGGGTTTGCGACGGCCATCGGCAGGAACTTGCGCTGGAACTCGTAGCCGTCCTTGGTCGCCTCGGGGAATCCGGGGAAGTAGAGCACGGTCGGCGCGTTGGCGATGTAGCCGATCGACAGGCCGGGAACCTCCGCCTCGCCGGTCGACGTGACCACGGGGTCGCCGTTCTTGACCTCGTAGTCGCGGCCGGCGATCCCATAGGTGCGGAAGAGGTACTCCTCGGTGCCGAACGGCGCGGACAGCCAGTTGCAGACCTCCAGCAGCATCTTGATCCGCTTCTTGTCGCCCTTCTTGATGGCGGTGAAGCTGAGGTCCGGGTTGCCCTGCCAGGTCACCGGCTTGGAGCCGCTGTCGTACGCCGGCGGCAGCATCCCGGCGATCTTGAACGACGGTCCCGCGACGTTCTGCACGTAGAACTGCGGCCAGGCCGTGTAATTGTCGTAGTCCAGCGCCGCGTTTCCGGCATTGAACCACTGTTTGAAGTCGGTGGTCAGCGTCGGGTCGTAGCTGTCCGGGTGGACGGTTCCGGCCTTCGCCAGCTGTGCCACCGCAGCGATCGCCTGCTTGGTCTCCTCCAACTCGTACGCGTTGGTGAGCTTGCCGCCGTCGTTCTTCCAGGAGTTCGCGACGCCGAGCATCTGCTGGACGAAGTTGACGGCACCGGTCGGGTTGGCGATCGCCCACTTGTTCTGGCGCGGCTCGGTCAGAGCCATGCACAGCTTCTTGAAGTCGGCGAAGCTGGCGGGCGCCGGGTCAAGGCCCTTCGCGGACAGGATGTCCGACCGCAGGTAGAAGACCGCGCCCATCTTGGAGCGCGGGATCGGCACGCCGTAGATCCCGCCGTTGTAGACGCACGAGGTCTTCCAGTAGATCTCCGGGATGTTGGCCAGGAACGGGTAGTCCTTTACCGCGTCCCCGCCCAGATACGGCGTCAGGTCTTCGTACTTGGCCGCGAGCATCTGCGGGAGCTGCGGAACCAGACCGGCGAGCTGCAGCAGATCGGGCAGGTCACCGCCGGCCGTGGTCGTAGCCAGCTTGTCGGCGTAGTCACTCGACGTGATGACGGTCATCTTGAGATTGAGGCCGACACGCTTGTTGATCTGCTGCCAGTACTGGTTCTGGGACAGGCCCGGAGGGATCGGGCTGTACGTCTCGACGAAGACATTCACCGTGCTGCCGTCGCCGGGCGGGGCCTTGGCGACGCGCTTCGGGTTCGCCGGATACTTCAGGAACCCGTCGAGGACCCCCTCCGACGTACCGCGCAGATCCGGCTGCGGACCCTGATACGGCGCGTACGACGGAAGCTTCACCTTTGCGTTGACCGCGTTGGTGTTGCTCTTGCCACCGTCGCCGCAGCCGCTGAGCAGTGCCGGGCCGGCCGTCAGGGCCGCGGTGCCGAGCGCGCCGCGCAGAAATAGCCGCCGATCGAAGGTGCGATGGGTCATGGCGCTGGGCTCCTTGGGGTCAGCCTTTGACGGCGCCGGTCAGGACGCCCTTGGCGAAGTGCCGCTGCAGGAATGGGTAGACGAGCAGGATCGGGACGATCGAGATCACCAGGATCGCCATCTGGATCGACTGTTGCGGGGGGAGCGCCTCGCCGCTTCCCGCGAGCTGGTTGACGCCGATCGGGGCGTTGTTGACCACATAGGTACGCAGGACGAGCTGTAGTGGCCACTTGGTCGTGTCGTTCATGTAGAGAAGCGCGTTGAAGAACGCGTTCCAGTAGCTAACGGCGTAGAAGAGGCCGATCACCGCCAGTACGGCGCGGGAGAGCGGCAGCACGAGCCGACGGAGGATGGTCAGCTCGCCCGCTCCGTCGATGCGCGCGCTCTCGAGCAGCTCATGCGGGAGGCCCATGAAGAAGGCGCGCATGACGATGACATTGAAGGCGTTGATCGCGGTCGGAAGGACGAGCGACCAGTAGCTGTTGAGCAGCCCCAGCTGCTTGACGACGAGATAGGCCGGGATGATCCCCGGGGCGAAGAGCAGCGTGAACAGCACGACCATCAGCATGGGTTTGTGGCCGAATGACCCGGGCCTGCTGAGTGAGTAGGCGAGCAGCGCCGTGCAGGTCAGGCTCAGCAACGTGCCGACGACGGTGATCGCGACGCTGACCACGAGCGCCCGGGTGACGACACCGCCGGCGAAGATCGCACGGTAGGCGCTCAGGCTCGCCGAGTCCGGGAGAAGGACGAACCCGCCGGCCTTGGTGATCTGCGCGCGGCCGGCGATGCTGGTGGAGAGGATCCCGACGAAGGGCAGGACGACAACCGCGCAGATCGCGATGAGGACGACGGCCTTCAGGCCGCGGCTCACCGGCGACGGTGCGGTTGTCCCGGCGACTGCAGATCGACTCATGACTGGTAGATCCCCTGTTCTCCGAACAGGTGGGCGACCTTGTTGGCCACGACGACCAGCGCGACGCCGACCACGCCCTTGACCAGGCCGACCGCCGCGGCGACGCCCCAGTCGCCGTGCAGGATTCCGTTGTTGTAGACGTAGGTGTCTAAGACCTCGCTGGCTGGTATGCCGACCGGAGCCTGCTGCAGCACGATCTGCTCGAAGCCGACGGTGAGGATGTTCCCCAGCCGCAGGATGAAGAGCAGGATGATGATGCTCCGTAGGCCGGGCAGCGTCACATGCCACATCTGCCGCCACCGGCTTGCACCGTCCACGCTCGACGCCTCGTAGAGAGCCGCGTCGATCTGGGAGAGCGCGGCGAGGAAGAGGATCGTCGCCCAGCCGGTGTCCTTCCAGATCACCTGGCTGGTGAGCAGTTCCTTGAAGAGCCCGGCGTTGCCGATGAAGTTGAACGTGCCGTGTCCGTGCGAGCGGAGGTAGTCGTTGAGCAGACCGCTCCCGCCGAGCATCTGCTGGAAGATCGCCACCACGATCACCCAGGACAGGAAGTGCGGCAGGTAGAGGATGCTCTGCACGACTCGCTTGAGGCGTTCGGAGAGCAGGCTGTTGAGCATCAGAGCGAGGACCACCGGTGCCGGGAATACAAAGACGACCTGCAGCACCGTGACGATCAGCGTGTTCTTGAGTGCGTTGAGAAACTCCGGATCGCCGTTGAAGATGACGTCGAAGTTGGTCACGCCGTTCCACGGACTGTGCATGATGCCCAGATAGGGCTGGTAGTCCTGGAAGGCGATGATGTTGCCGAGCAGCGGCAGGTAGTGGAAGAGCAGCAACAGGGTGATCCCGGGGACACCCAGCAGGACGAGGAGTCGATCCCGGCGCAGACGTCGTCGCCACGTCCCTGTCGGCCGATGCTTCGGCGCGGGTGACAGCTCCGAAGTTGCAAGGTCAGACCGCGCGTCGACCTCGGCGTTGGTCGCCAACATTCCTCCTGGAAATGGTTTACCCGACGGAGCCTTGAACGCCGGTGTGCGGTCTGGTACGAGGGTTGGACGACATCGGCCTACACGTCGCTGCTTTTGTGTGCCGAGCAGTCTGTGCACCGCGCGAATCATTGTCAAGACCTGGTTGACGGTTGTCCGCCGTACCGCAACGATTGGCCGGGCGAACAGGGCAAACGCTTTCCTTTTGGTCGACTCAGGAGGCTTAAATCGTGGCGACCGACCAGGTCCCGTCGGGAGTGTCCCCGGCCGGTTCCCGACTCGTCGAGATGCTCGGTGGTTCGGCGCTGGCGAAGCTTCCGGCACCCGGCTCGTGGCATCCGCTGCCCTCGGTGTCGGACCGACCTGCCTGGTCGTTCGTGGACGACACGACCACGCGGGCGATCGTCGATCGGGCCGAGGAGTTGTCGGCCGCCGAGTGGTCGGTGCTTCCGGCGGCCCAGTGGCTGGCGTTCCTCCGGACCGGCAACCGGTCGGAATACGAGACCCGATACTTTGCCCGGCGGCACCGAATCTCGGCGGCACTGCAGGCGGCCTGCGTCACCGGTGACGCGCGGTGGATCGACGACGTACTCGACGGCGTGTGGCTGGTGTGCGAGGAGACGTCATGGTCGGTGCCGGCTCACGACCGGTTCGCCCACTCCGATGGCGGGCTGCCCGACCCGGCCCGGCCCTTCGTCGACCTCTTCGCGGCCGAGACGGCGGCGCTCATGGCCTGGGTGCACGAGGTACTCGGCGAGGAGCTCGCAGCTCGCGCCCCGGAGTCGGTGCGCCGGCTGCGGGACGAGGTGCGCACACGGGTCCTGGTGCCGTTCCGGGCGACGGACTGGCACTGGTCCGGCCGGGGTCGCCCCGGGCACCCGGTGAACAACTGGAACCCGTGGATCCACTCCAACGTGCTGGCCTGCTCGCTGCTGCTCGACGATGAGGACGACCGGCGTACCACGGTGCAGCGCGCGCTCGAAGGCCTCGACGTCTTTCTCGACAGCTACTCCGAGGACGGTGGCTGCGACGAGGGGCAGAGCTACTGGTGGCGCGCCGGAGCGTCGCTGTTCGACTGCCTGGAACTGCTGCTGCAGAGCAGCGGTGGAGCGCTCGACGGGTTCGAACTGCCGCTCGTCCGGGAGATCGGCCGCTACCCGCACCGCATCCACATCGGCGAGAGCTGGTATGTCAACGTCGCCGACGGATCAGCCCGCTCCGACGGTTCCAACGAGCCGCAACTGCTCTACGCCTACGGCGGTCGGGTCGGCGACCCGGAGATGCGCGCGCATGCGCGGTCCATGCGCGGCGCCGGACCGGCCGTCAGCATGGGCGGTGTGCTCTCGCCGATGCGCCAGCTCCGGGCGTTGACCGACCGGCAATGGGCGACCGAACCGAACCAGCCGCCACCGCTGGTCCGCGCGGCCTGGTGGCCGCAGACCGAGCTCTGGGTGGCCCGGGAGCGCGCCGGCGACACGGCCGGACTCTTCGTCGCGGTGAAGGGCGGCCACAACGCCGAGTGCCACAACCACAACGACGTCGGCAGCTTCCTCGTGGCGGTCGACGGTCAGCCGGCACTGGTCGACGTCGGGGTCGGGGAATACACCCGGGCGACCTTCGGCCCGGACCGATACAGCATTTGGACGATGCGCAGCAGCTACCACAACCTGCCCGAGGTGGACGGCGTCGATCAGGCGCCGGGCCGCGACCATCGCGCTTCCGACGTGTTCCAGTCCGGGGACGGCGACAGCGCGTCGATCAGGCAGGACATCGCCGGCGCCTATCCCGCGGAGGCCGGTATCACCTCATGGGTCAGGGAGGTGGCGCTCGACCGTGCCGACTCGCGCATCACGGTGCAGGAGCGCTGGCAACTCGACCATGATCCCGAGTCGGTGGTCCTGCATCTGATGTGCTCCGGGCCCGTGGATACGTCGACCGCCGGCCGGATCGTCGTACGTCCGCCGGGGAGCGGTCGCCCGCTGGCCGTCGACTACGACAAGGACGCGGTCTCCGTCACGGTCGAGCCGATCGCCGTCGACGACCGGCGACTGACTCCGGTGTGGGGCTCGACGCTGTACCGCGCGGTCCTCGCCGCCCGCAACCCGGGCAGGGACGGGTCGTGGCGGCTGTCGATGTCGGCGGGCTAGAGGTACTGCCCGGTCGAGCCGGGCTGCGACGGCATCGAGCCGCCGGGCTGCGAGCCGCCGGGCAGCGCGCGTCGGCGCATCTCCTCGAGCTGCACGCGCGCCGCCATCTGCTGCGCGAACAACGCGGTCTGAATGCCGTGGAACAAACCCTCGAGCCAGCCGACCAGCTGCGCCTGGGCGATGCGCAGTTCCGAATCCGACGGCGTCTTGTCGTCGGAGAAGGGCAGCGAAAGGCGCTCGAGCTCTTCGCGCAGCTCGGGGGCGAGACCCTGTTCGAGTTCGCGGACGGACGATGCGTGGATCTCCTTGAGTCGTTGCCGACTGGCTTCGTCGAGGGGAGCCGCACGCACCTCCTCGAGCAACTGCTTGATCATCGTGCCGATCCGCATCACCTTGGCCGGCTGCTCCACCAGATCGCTGACCTCGGGATGATCGCCCTCGGCCATCGCCGCCACGTCGCCCGCCGCTCCGGTGCCTTGGCCGAACGGCATCTGACCCATCGGTTGCCCGTCCGGTCCGACCACCACTACACGTTGTCCCTGCTGTTCGCTCATGCCTCCATCCTCACCCACCCGTTCCGGGGCCGCACACCACCCCACAGGTTCGCCGTAGCTGATCGAAGACCGTGGACAAAACCCACTACTAGTGGGTTGTGGACATCGCGTACGGCGTGTCGTGGACCAAAACCCACTAGTAGTGGGTTTTGGGCAAGGGCCGGGCAGCGGTCGGGGCGGCGGGCAGTTCGGGCATCTCCCTGACGCGCAAGTAAAGCGCGGGTAGTGTCCAATTTGTCGTTGTAGGGGCTCAGCGAACCCTCGTTTCGCCGTCTGGCGATGCAGGACCTCCCTGTGCGGCACCGGAGGTACGCATGTCCCGGAAACCTCTTCTCGCGCTGGCCGTTCTCGGTGCGTTGATCGCTGCCGGATGCAGCAGCGGAACGACCGCGTCGGCTAATTCCGGCGAAGCGTCGAAGTCTGCGTCGACCATCCTGTCCGACGCCAAGCAGGCGGCCCAGTCGGCATCGTCGGTGCGGGTCAAGGGAAGCGTCGGCAAGTCCGGTCAGACGGTGACCCTTAACCTGCAACTGAACAAGCAGGGCGACGCGACCGGAAGTGTGCAGGCGCAGGGCCGGACGATCAACGTCGTCAAGGTCGGCAGCCAGCTCTACGTCAAGCAGGGCGGCTCGCCGTACGTCAAGTTGCCGATCGGCAGCAGCAGTGCCAGTCAGCTCGCCGGCATCGTCGACAAGAACACGCTGATCAACCAGGCGCTCAAGCCGAAGGGCACCATCAAGAAGGCGGGGACTGCCACCGTCAACGGTCAGGATGCCGTTCAGCTCAAGGACAGCAGCGGCCAGGGCACGCTGTTCGTCGCGAACAACACGGCACATCCGTACCCGTTGAAGATCAGCGCGAGCAAGTCGAGCGGGAGCAGCGGATCGATCGTGTTCACCGACTGGAACCAGACCGTCGTGGTGAAGGCGCCGACCGGCGGGTGATCCGCGCTGCGGTCAGACCGTGAGCAGCACCTTGCCCACGTGACCACCGGACTCGATGATGCGGTGCGCTTCCGCCGCGTCCTTCACGGGCAGCTTCCGGTCGATCACGGGGTGAACCTCGCCCGCCTCGATCGCCGGCCAGACGTTCGCGAGCACCGCGGCGACGATCTCCGCCTTGCTCTCCCGTGACCGGGCGCGCAGACCGGTCGCGGTGACCATGGCGCGCTTGGCCATGAGCGCGCCAAGGTCGAGCTCGCCGGTACGGCCGCCCTGCATGCCGAGCACCACGAGGCGGCCGTCGGCGGCGAGCGCCTTCATGTTGCGGGGCAGGTACGACGCCCCCATGTTGTCCAGGATCACGTCGGCGCCATGACCACCGGTCTCGTCGGCGATCCGCTCGACGAAGTCCTCCTCGCGGTAGTCGATCGCCACCTCGGCGCCCAACTCGCGGCAGCGGGCCCGCTTCTCCGGCGTACCGGCGGTGCAGAACACCCGGGCACCGTGGCGAGCGGCGAGCTGGATCGCCATGGTCCCGATGCCGCTCGACCCGCCGTGCACGCAGAAGACCTCGCCGGGCTGCAGCCGGGCGACCATGAAGACGTTCGACCACACCGTGCAGGTCACCTCGGGCAGCGCGGCGGCGTCGACGACGGACACGCCGGCCGGCACCGGAAGCAGCTGCCCGGCCGGCGCGGCGACCTTTTCGGCGTACCCGCCACCGGCGAGCAGGGCGCACACCTCGTCGCCGACCTCCCACCCGGTGACGCCGTCGCCCAGGGCGGCGATCCGTCCGCTGCACTCCAGCCCCGGGTACGGCGGCGCGCCGGGCGGCGGCGGGTAGTGACCCTGTCGCTGCATGATGTCGGCCCGATTGACCGCGGTCGCGGCGACGTCGATCAGTACCTCGCCGGTGTCGGGCTTCGGGTCGGGTACCTCGGCCCAGGTCAGCGCCTCGGGGCCGCCGAAGGACGGCAGCGTGATCGCATGCATGCCGCCAGCCTAGGAGCACCGCGCCCGACCACCGCCGGCCCTCCCGCTTAGCCCTCGCTCCCCCCATGATCAAGAGGGGGTTCCGACACGAAACGCCGTACGAATCCCCTCTTGATCACGGGAGGGGGCGTCGGCGGTGGACGGGCGGCGGGAGGTGTACGACGGCTCGCAGGCCGGGGCCGGCGTCGGCGAGGTCGATCCGCCCGCCGTGCGCCTGCACCAGTTCGCGGACGATGGCCAGACCCAGCCCGGTGCCGCCGGCGTCGCGGCTGCGGGCGTCGTCCAGCCGGGTGAATCGGTCGAAGACCCGATCGCGGTCGGCGACCGGGATCCCGGGCCCGTCGTCGGCGACGGTGATGGTGACGCCGTCGTCCGTCAGTGCGACGGAGACCGTCACCCGCGAGGTCGCGTGCCGTACGGCGTTGTCCAGCAGGTTGACCACGACCCGGCGCATTGCGTCGGGGTCGGCGTCGGAGATCGCCGGCGCGGTCGACGCCATCTCGACCGGCACCCGCGCGCCCGCGTAGCCCGTGGCGCAGTCGGCGACCAGTGCCGTCACGTCGACCGGCGTACGACGCAACTGTTGCGCGGATCCGCCGCCGTCCATCCGGGCCAGGAGCAGCAGGTCGTCGATGAGCCGGGACAGCCGGGCGACGTCGACGAGCGCGCCGTCCGCGGTGCGCGGCCAGTCGGCCCGGTCACCGAGGTGGTGGGCCACCTCGAGCTGGGTGCGCAGGCTGGCCAGCGGGCTGCGCAACTCGTGCGCGGCGTCGGCGACGAACGCCCGCTGTTGCGCGCTCGCCGCGTCCAGCCGCCCGAGCATGTCGTTGAGGGTCAGCGCGAGCCGATGCACCTCGTCGTCGCTGGCGGCGACCGGGAGCTGCCGGGCCCCGCCCGCCCCGGTGATCTCCTCGGCTCCGCGCCGCAGCTCCTCGACCGGCCGCAGCGCCCGGCCGACGACGTACCACGACAGCAGTGCCAGCAGCACCAACAGAATCGGTACGCCGATGAACAGCGCCGTCCGCAGCACCCGCACGCTCTCGCCGGTCTGGCTCGCGTCGACGGCCACCACCACCGTCCGGCGGTCGCCACGCGGTCCGGCGGCCACTCCGAGCACCCGCAGCGAGCCGGTCACCCCGGCCTGGTCGCCGGACACCTGCAGGATCTTTCCCGCCCGGATCTCGGCCAACGCCGGAGGGGGAAGCAGCGGCACCAGGTGGTCGGCACCCGCGGATGCGGCGTCGACGCGTCCCGCGGAGTCGATCACCTGCACGACGACGGTGTTGCCGTCACCGACCGGCAGCGGCTCGGGCAGCGCCTCGCCGTTGTTCACCAGGACCGCCACGTCCTGGGCGGTACGTCGGGCGCTCGCATCCAGCGCGGTGGTCAGGCTGTGGCCGAGCGAGACGACGAGCAGCAGGGCTCCGGCGCCGAGGCCGATAGCCAGCACCGAGGTGGCGAGCACGGTGAGCCGGGCACGCAGGCTGCGGGTCTGCCACCACGCCGGCCGCCCGACCGATCGCTGCCCGAGCGACCGCTCCGCGGCGGAGCTCTCAGCCATCGTCGCGCCGGTCAGCCACCGTCGACCGCCAGCCGGTAGCCGGCGCCCCGCACCGTCTGCAGGCCGCGCCGGCCGAAGGGCGTGTCGAGCTTGCGGCGCAGGTAGCCGATGTAGACCTCGACGATGTTGGGGTCGCCGTCGTAGTGGGCGTCCCAGACGTGGGTGAGGATGTCCGTCTTCGACACCACGTCGCCGGCGTGCCGGAGCAGATACTCCAGCAGCGCGAACTCCTTCGGGGTCAGCGGTACGTCGGCCCCGGCGCGCGACACCTGCCGGCTCGCCGGGTCGAGCGTGAGGTCGCCCGCGGCGAGGACGGCCGGGCGCGGCGGCGCCGCGCGGCGCAGCAGGGCGCGCAGCCGGGCGATGAGGACGACGAAGGAGAACGGCTTGGTCAGGTAGTCGTCGGCGCCGACGTCGAGCCCGTCGGCTTCGTCGTACTCGCCGTCCTTCGCGGTGAGCATGAGCACCGGCACCCAGTTGTCCTCGGCGCGCAGCGCGCGGGCGATCCGGTAGCCGGAGAGGCCGGGCAGCATCACGTCGAGAACGATCGCGTCGTAGGTGTGCTCTCGTGCCAGGTGCAGCCCGTCCGGGCCGGTGTGGGCCACGTCGACGACGAAGCCCTCCGCCTCCAGGCCGCGCCGGAGCGCGTCGGCCAGGCGGACCTCGTCGTCGACGACCAACAGGCGCACCGTTTCTCCTCTTAGGATCGACCTCTCAGGCTCCTCACAGCATGCAACGGGCAGCATGACGTCACGAACACCGAATAGGCGAATCTCACGAAGAGGGGTGGTTTGGGTGCTGTCAGCCCGAGCTCGTCGATGGACCGCGCCGGTCGCGGTGGCGGTCGTCATCGGCGCGGGCGTCGGTATCGGCGACGCGCTCTCGGCCAACGCCTCGCCGCCGCTGCCGCACAAGACCGCGGCAGCGCTGCTGGCTGAGGTACAGACCGCGCACGTAACCGGCATTTCGGGAACGGTGGTTCAGAACGCCGATCTCGGCCTGCCGTCGCTGCCGTCGACGAACGGTGGGCAGGGCAGCTCCAACCTGTCCTCGCTGATCACCGGCTCGCACACCCTGCGGGTCTGGTACGCCGGCCCGGACAAGGTGCGCATCGCGCTGCTCGGGACGCTCGGCGAATCCGACGTGATCCGCTCCGGGCGCGACCTGTGGCAATGGTCGAGCACCTCCAACTCGGCCAGCCACACGCTGCTGCCGGCGCGGATGAGCGGCCACCACGCCGACGCCATGCCCTCCCAGCAGGGGGCCATGACTCCGCAGCAGGCCGCCAACAGGGCACTTGCGGCGATCAGCCCGTCCACCAAGGTCTCGACCGCCGGTACGGCGACCGTCGCCGGGCGGCCGTCGTACGAGATGACGCTCGCTCCGCGCGACGCCCGGTCGCTGATCGGCTCGGTGCGGATCGCGATCGACTCCGCGACCCACGTGCCGCTGCGGGTGCAGGTCTACTCCAAGGGCTCCACGGTCAAGCCGGCCTTCGAGGTGGGCTTCACCCATGTCAGTTTCGCGAAGCCGGACGCCAGCGAGTTCCGGTTCACCCCGCCCGCGGGCGCGACGGTGCATTCGTCCACGCCGGGCGCCCACAAGCGGGCACCGGGTGCGCGGCCCGAGGCCAGGCACGGTGCGGGCCACGCGAAGCCGGAGGTCGTCGGCAAGGGCTGGACGCAGGTCGCGATCCTGCACAACGTCAAGCTCCCGGCCAAGATCCACGGCGATGGTGAACTGGCCACCGTGATGGGCTCGCTGCCGCGGGTCAGCGGTTCCTGGGGCAGCGGCATGCTGCTCAAGTCGTCGCTGGTCAGCGCGCTGTTCACCAACGACGGACGGCTGATCGTCGGCGCGGTCGCGCCCGACCAGCTCTACGCCGCTGCGGCACATCGGTGAGCACGATCAGCCAGGTGGCTGCGATGCCGGGGGGCGGTCTCGACGACCGCTCCCCGGGCGCGGTCCCGCCGGCGGTCACCAGCATCGGGCTGACCAAGCAGTTCCGGGGCGGGCAGGTCGCGGTCGACCACATCGATCTCGTCGTACCTCAGGGCAGTGTCTATGGCTTCCTCGGCCCGAACGGGTCGGGCAAGACCACCACGATCCGGATGCTGCTCGGCCTGATCGCGCCAACCGCCGGCACGCACCGGCTCTTCGACCTGGCGATGCCGCGGCACGCCGCCGACGTGCTGCCTCGGATCGGCGCGCTCGTGGAGGGGCCGGCGTTCCATCTGCACCTGTCCGGTCACGCCAACCTCGAGCGGCTCGACGCCGCCGACCGGACCGCCGACCCGGCCACCGCCCGCACCCGCATCGGTGAGGCGTTGGACACGGTCGGCCTCGCGGCCGCGGCGGGCAAGCGGGTGCGCGCCTACTCACTCGGCATGAAACAGCGGCTCGGCATCGCCGCAGCGCTCCTGCAGCCGCGGGACCTGCTGGTGCTCGACGAGCCGACCAACGGGCTCGACCCGCAGGGCACCAGGGAAGTGCGCTCGCTGGTCG
>DASXJE010000005.1 GCA_036497565.1 Mycobacteriales bacterium | reverse complement strand
CGTCCCACCCGGACCAGATCATCTCGTCGGCCCGCCGACGCGGCGTCTCCACGATATAGTTTTACATATTGTGTCAATCCGTAAGGACGATCGGGTTCTGGACGCGGCTCGCGAGTGCGTCCTGGCCTTCGGCGTGCGGCGGACGACGATGAGCGAGGTCGCCCGCCGCAGTGGGCTGAGCCGGCCCACCGTCTACCGGAGCTGGCCGGACGTCACCTCGCTCGTCGCCGACCTGATGACCCGGGAGATGGCGTCCATCGTGGCCGCCAGCGCGCCTGCGCCAGGGGCACCCGGCTCCGCCCGGGACAGCATGGTCGAGCACGTCGTCGCGATCGTCGACGCGCTGCACGACAACCCGCTGTTCGTGAAGATCCTCGACGTCGACCCCGAGCTCGTGACCACCTACGTCCTCGACCGGCTCGGGGCGAGCCAGCACGCCGCACTGGACTTCCTCGACGGAGGGCTCCGGGCCGGGCAGGCCGACGGGTCGATCCGGGCCGGCGATCCCGCGGAGCTCGCCGCGATGGTGCTGCTGGTCGTGCAGTCGGTGGTGCTCTCCGGTCGGCTGGTCGCGGGCCAGCTGCCGCATCCGCATCTCGACGCCGAGCTGCGCCGGCTGCTGCACGGCTACCTGGCTCCCGGCGAGCACCGATGACCGGCCTCGGCTCTGCCGCGTCGCTGTCCGCCGCGCGGCGGGCCCGCGAGCTCGAGGAGCTGGCGGCCCGACCCGACGTCGACCTGCTGGTGATCGGCGGCGGAATCACCGGCGCCGGGGTGGCGCTCGACGCGGCCAGCCGGGGCCTGCGGGTGGTGCTCGCCGAGCGCCGCGACCTCGCGTTCGGAACCAGCCGGTGGAGCTCGAAGCTGGTGCACGGCGGCCTGCGCTACCTCGCCCACGGCCAGGTCGGGGTGGCCTACGAGAGCGCGGTCGAGCGCGACATCCTGCTCCGGCACACCGCCCCGCATCTGGTCCGCGCACTGCCGATGGTGCTGCCGGTGCTGCCCGGCGTCACGGTCGGCCAGTACGCCGTCGCCCGGGCCGGCCTCGCCGCCGGCGACCTGCTCCGGATCGGAGCCCGCACCCCGGCGACGACACTGCCGCGGGCCCGCCGGATCGGCCCCACCGAGACCCGCCACCTCGCTCCGGGAATCCGGACGACCGGGCTGCGCGGCGCACTGCTCGGCTGGGACGGCGTACTCGACGACGACGCGCACCTCGTGGTGACCGTCGCCCGGACCGCCGCGGCCTACGGCGCCCGCATCCTGACCCGCGTCTCCGCCGAGTCGCTGTGCGGGCACGGCGGGATGCTGCGCGACGAGCTCACCGGCGCCCGGTTCCCGGTGCGTGCGGCCGCGGTGATCAACGCGACCGGCGTCTGGGCGGGGCAGCTCGTGAACGGCATCGCGCTACGGCCGAGTCGGGGCAGCCACCTGCTGCTGCCGGCGGCCGCTCTCGGCGATCTGCGGGTCGGGCTCACGATCTCCGTCCCGGGTGAGAGCAGCCGGTTCGTGCTCGCCGTGCCGCACGGCGACGGCCGGATCTGCGTCGGACCGACCGACGTGCCCAGCGACCGGTCGTTCCCGGACGTCGTCGAGCCGACCGAGGCGGAGATCGGCTGGCTCCTGGACACCCTCAACTCCGCCCTGCAGACGCCGGTACGCGGGGACCAGGTGATCGGCAGCTTCGCCGGCCTCCGCCCGCTGCTCGACAGCGGCGACGGGCGCACCGCCGACCTCTCGCGCCGACACGCGGTTCTGGTTTCCGACACGGGAGTGGTCACCGTCGTCGGCGGGAAACTGACCACCTACCGGCGGATGGCCCAGGACGCCGTCGACACCGCGGTGTCACGGGCCGGCCTCGACGCCGGGCCGTGCCGCACCCACCGGCTCCCGCTGGTCGGTGCCGGCGGGACTGACGGCGCGGCGCCGGCCGGGATCGTCGCGCGCTACGGCGACGAGGCGGCGCAGGTGGTCGCCGAGGCCGGCGGCGACCCGGCGCTGCTGCAGCCGATCGGGCCGGGCATCGCGACCACGATGGCCGAACTGCTCTTCGCAGTGCGCCACGAGGGCGCGCTCGACGTCGACGACCTGCTGGATCGTCGTACCCGCGTCGGGCTGGTGGCGGCCTACCGCGACCAGGCGACCCGGCCGGCCCGCGAGGCGCTGGCCCGCTCCGGCGTCCCGGTCACAGCCGGCTCCATGCCTCGGTGAGGACCGAACGCAGAATCTGCTCCATCTCGTCGAAGTGGCTCTGATCGCACACCAGCGGCGGAGCGAGTTGCACCACGGGATCACCTCGATCGTCGGCGCGGCAGTAGAGGCCGGCGGTGAAGAGCGCCTTGGACAGGAATCCGCGTAGTAGCCGCTCGGACTCGTCCTCGTCGAACGTCTCCTTGGTCACCTTGTCCTTGACCAATTCGATGCCGTAGAAGTAGCCGTCGCCGCGGACGTCGCCGACGATCGGCAGGTCGGTCAGCTTCTCCAGGGTCGAGCGGAAGGCCGCTTCGTTGCGGCGTACGTGCCCGGTGAGGTCTTCACGCTCGAAGATGTCGAGGTTGGCCATCGCCACCGCGGCCGACACCGGGTGCCCGCCGAAGGTGAAGCCGTGCGAGAAGGTCGTGTTGCCGGTGAGGAACGGCTCGACCAGTCGGTCGCGCGCGATCATCGCGCCGATCGGCGAATAGCCGGAGGTCATTCCCTTGGCGCAGGTGATGATGTCGGGCTGGTAGCCGTAGCGGGCCGAACCGAAGTACTCGCCGAGCCGGCCGAAGGCGCAGATCACCTCGTCGGAGACCAGCAGGACGTCGTACTGGTCGCAGATCTCGCGGACCCGCTGGAAGTAGCCGGGCGGCGGCGGGAAGCAGCCGCCGGAGTTCTGCACCGGCTCGAGGAATACGGCCGCGACCGTGTCCGGGCCTTCGAACTCGATCATCTGCGCGATCTGATCGGCCGCCCAGCGCCCGAACGCCTCGAGGTCGTCGCCGTGCTCCGGGGCGCGGTAGAAGTTGGTGTTGGGCACCTTGAACGCACCGGGCACCAGCGGCTCGAAATCCTCCCGAGCGGACGGGATGCCGGTGATGGACAGCGCACCCATCGTCGTGCCGTGGTAGGCGATCGAGCGGCTGATCACCTTGTGCTTGGTCGGCTTGCCCTGGGTCTTGAAGTACTGCCGGGCGAGCTTCCAGGCGCTCTCGACCGCCTCACCACCGCCGGTGGTGAAGAAGACCCGGTTGAGGTCGCCGGGGGCCAGGGTCGCGAGGCGCTCGGCGAGCTCGATGGCCTTGGGGTGGGCGTAGGACCACAGCGGGAAGAACGCGAGCTCGCCGGCCTGCTTGTAGGCGGCCTCCGCGAGCTCGGTCCGGCCGTGTCCGGCCTGCACGACGAAGAGGCCGGCCAGCCCGTCGAGGTATCGCCGTCCCTGGTCGTCCCAGATGTACGGGCCCTCGCCGCGCACGATCACCGGAACCGGATTCTCGGCGTAGGACGACATCCGGGTGAAGTGCATCCACAGGTGCTCGCGGGCGCTGTCGGACAGCGACAGGTCCGCGCGGTCCAACTCCGGTCCCGATCCCGGTGTGGTCGGAGGTGTGGTGGTCATCGGGTCCCCCAGGAATAGGTCTGCTTCGCCAGCCGGAGATAGACGAACGTCTCCGTCGCCTTGACGCCCGGGATGGCGCGGATGGTGTCGTTGAGCAGATGGAGCAGGTGCTCGTCGTCGGAGACGACCAACTCGACGAGAATGTCGAAGGAGCCCGCGGTGACGACGACGTAATCGATCTCCGGCGCGGCGCTGAGCTTGTCGGCGACGACCTGCAGGTCGCCTTCGGCCTTGATCCCGATCATTGCCTGCCGGTGGTAGCCGACGGTCAGCGGATCGGTGACCGCGACTATCTGCATCACGCCGGCATCGAGCAGACGTTGCACCCGCTGCCGCACGGCCGCCTCGGACAATCCGACCGCCTTGGCGATGGCGGCGTAGGACCGCCGACCGTCCTCCTGCAGCTCACCGATGATCTGGCGGGAGATGTCGTCCAAGCCCCCGTCACCGGCCACCTGCCGAGCGCTCATGGCCGCCGGGTCGGGCGGTGAGCGAGGCTGGGACCGGGCATGGACGACGACCTCCTCCACCGGCAGCTGTGCCACCGCTGTGTCGTCATCGTGTCATCCCTGTCTGACCTGTCAAGTGATTCCGTCGTCAAATATACCCGAAACGACGGAATCCCTTGTCAGTAGCCGTGAGATCTGCGAGGGTCGAGTAGCGCTGAGCAGCGTGTACCGCCCCGTCACTCGTGTCCGGTCGAGTCCCGTGAGCTGGAGGTCGTCGTGAGCGACAGCGCACCGCGCCATCTCAAGAACTTCGTCGGTGGCCGCTACGTCGACGTCGCGGACGGACGCAGCATGCCGCTGGTCGATCCCAGCACGGGCGAGATCTTCGCGCACTCACCGATCTCCGGACCGGCCGACGTCGATGCGGCCCTGGACACGGCGTCGACCGCCTTCGAGGGGTGGCGGAACGCGACGCCGAGCGAGCGCAGCCTCGCGCTGTTCCGGGTCGCCGACGCGTTGGAGGCCCGGGCCGAGGAGCTGGTGGCGGCCGAGGCGGAGAACACCGGCAAGCCGGTGGCGCTCACCATGTCCGAGGAAATCCCGCCGATGATCGACCAGATCCGGTTCTTCGCCGGTGCGGCCCGGATGCTCGAGGGACGCTCGGCCGGCGAATACCTCGCCGGGCACACCTCGATGGTCCGCCGCGAGCCGATCGGTGTCTGCGCGCAGGTCACCCCGTGGAACTACCCGATGATGATGGCGGTCTGGAAATACGCGCCGGCCATCGCCGCGGGCAACGCCGTCGTACTCAAGCCGTCGGACACGACGCCGGTGACGACGCTGTTGATGGCCGAGATCGCCGCGGAGTTCCTGCCGCCGGGCGTCTTCAACGTGATCTGCGGCGACCGGGAGACCGGCCGGGCGCTGGTGTCGCACCCCGCACCGGCGATGGTCTCGATCACCGGCAGTGTGCGCGCCGGGATGGAGGTCGCCAAGGCGGCCAGCGACGACCTCAAGAGGGTGCACCTCGAGCTGGGGGGGAAGGCCCCGGTGATCGTCTTCGACGACGCCGACATCGCGTCGGCCGCCGAAGGGATCGCCGGGGCCGGTTACTTCAATGCCGGCCAGGACTGCACGGCCGCGACCCGGGTGCTGGCCGGGCCACGGGTGCACGACGACTTCCTCGCCGCGCTCACCGAGCAGGCCCGCAAGACTGTCGCGGGCGGCCTGGACGTCGCCGACGCCGACCTCGGTCCGTTGAACAACATCGACCAGCTCGGGCGGGTCACCGGGTTCCTCGACCGTGCCCCGGCGCATGCCACCATCGCGGCCGGCGGTCACCGGATCGGCAATCGGGGCTACGTGTTCGAGCCGACCGTCGTCGCCGGACTCCGGCAGGACGACGAGATGAGCCAGAACGAGATCTTCGGCCCCGTCATCACCGTGCAGCCGTTCTCCGACGAGGACCAGGCGCTCGCCTGGGCCAACGGAGTGCAGTACGGACTCGCTGCCAGCGTCTGGACGAAGGACCACGGCCG
>DASXJE010000004.1 GCA_036497565.1 Mycobacteriales bacterium | reverse complement strand
ACATCCACACCCGCGACGCTCGTCACGCCATCGTCGCTGGCGGCGCCGCCGCCGCCCGGGTCGTTGTGGCCGCAGCACTCATCATGACCTGCATCTTCGCCAGCTTTCTCCTTTCCGCGGACACCACCATCCGATCCCTCGCCCTCGCCCTGGCCATCGGAGTCGCCTGCGACGCCCTTGCCGTGCGCATGACCATCGTGCCCGCCGTGCTTACCCTCGCCGGCAAACACGCCTGGTACCTCCCCCGCTGGCTCAACCGGATTCTCCCCGACCTCGACATCGAAGGAACCTCACTCCCGCAACGACCCACCCCACCTGCCACCGCCAGCCATCGACCAGGCACCGAACAACGTGAGGCTGTCGAGAGCAGGCATCCGCGGTGAGCCAGAACACGGCTGAATCTCGGCGAGCTTTGGCAATAAGCCCGAGGAGGCAGCTCACCATGGCTAGGCCATTGGCCAAGACACCATTCGTTCTTGCCCTGCCGAATGGGCCCCGCGCACCCCGCTGCGCGCGCGATTTCATCCAGAGCAGCTCAGCGTTCCGCACCGAGTCATCTCGTGACTCAGCGGTACTGATGGTCTCCGAGCTGGTCACCAATGCTGTGATCCACGGGCGGCCACCCATCGTTCTCACGGTCGCACGTGTCCGGTCCGGCGTGGAGATCAGTGTCGCCGACGATCAACCCGACTGGCCTGTGCTGCGGCCACCTTCGCGCGAGGCCGTGGCCGGTCGGGGAATGCAGGTCGTCGAGGCTCTCGCGGCCTCGTGGGGAGTACGCCGACGCCCGGTCGGCAAGACCATCTGGCTCCTTCTCGCCGACAACGAGATACGCCAGATAACGGCTTGATGTCGGTACAAACGTGCCCGGCAATCCGCTGACGACCACCACTGGGTGAGACTGTCCGGCGTGGGTCATGAGAATTTTCTCGGGCGGCTACCCGGCCACCTCGACGCTAGCCCTGCCGCCCCCGCCCATGCTCGGTAACGGGAATGTCGACGGCAGGGGTCAGCGCCGATGCCAGTGGGGCGCTGTCCTCATTGCGCCGCTGGGCCCGCCCCGTCCACGTGGCCGTCATGGGGTGCGTGCTGCTGCAGGGAGCCCGCGCCGGTCTGAGGCCCGTGCGCTTGCACGACCTTCGGCATACGGCGGCAAGCCTGCTGCTCTCGCAAGGTGTGCCCGCCCGGGTCGTGATGGAGGTGCTGGGTCACTCGCAGATCAGCGTCACGTTGAACACCTACAGCCACGTAGCTCCGGAGCTCGCCATAGAGGCTGCCGAGCGGATGGAAGGTGCGCTGTGGTCGGCGCCGTAGGAACACTTTGGCTGCTTCTTTGGCTGCTCGGGGCCCTGCATGTCCGGTTCAGGTCCCCGAGCCAGGGCTCGCGCGCGGCGTTGACCTGGGGTTTTGGTGGAGCCGCTGTTCACCTTCGGTTGATGCTTGACGTGTGTTGTTCGGTTGATCGTTGACACTCCCGGTCACAGATTAGGTGTGTGTTGCCTGGGTGGAGGCGTTCTTCTTGCGCACCTCCCCTCGGCTGGTGCGTTTGACGGTTTTGATCAGTTCGGGTCCGGACCAGATCTGCAGGAGGTCGTCGTCGACGTGGATGTCGACTTGGCTGCCGGCGTGGCTGATGCCGAGGCAGATCTGTTGCCAGGACACACAGACCACGCCGTTGCGGGACACGTGCCGGGCCACCCAGGTGTCGCCGGTCCGGTCCTGGCGCAGCGCGGTGAGTTCGGGGACCGGTGAGCCGGGGACATCTGGTTCGCGGGGTGCGGTGAACTTCGCGGCGGGGGTGCTCATGCCCAGTGCCTGGTGCGGCCGGGTGGTGTTGTAGTAGGAGACCCACTCATCGAGTGCCTGCTGGGCGGTGTTGAGGGACCGGAATACCTGCCGGGTGTCGAACTCGGCGCGCAGGGTGCGGTGGAGCCGCTCGATCTTGCCGGTGGTGGTCGGGGACCGCGGCGCGGTGAGCAGGTGTTCGATGCCGTTCTCCCGGCAGATCCGGTCGAAGAGCACCTCGGTGGGCGGATGCCCGAACCGGCCGGTGAACACCCGCCCGTTATCGGTCAACACCTGCTGCGGCACTCCGTGCGCCCGCAGCGCCGCGGCTAATCCGTCGCAGACCGGCCGGGTCCGCTCCCGGGCCATCAGCCGGGCCGACACGCAGTACCGGGAGTGGTCATCCACCCCGGTCAACGCCTTGGCGTGGGTGCCGTCGGCCAGCGCGAACCCGCCGACCAGGTCCATCTGCCACAGCTCCATCGCCGTCCCCCGTTCCCACCGGCGGAACCGGTCAGCGCGCCGCACCCGCCGCTCGGACTCGATCAACCCGGCCCGCACCAGACACCGGTAGACCGCCGACTCCGACGGCAGCTGCCCGGCCGGCACCAACTCGCCCCGCACCAGCTCATGCCGGATCCGCCGGGGTCCCCACCACCGGTGCACCCGCCGCAACTCCAACACCGCCGCCGCCACCACCGCCGGCATCTGATGCGGACACGACCGCGGCCGGTGCGACCCGTCCTGAAGCCCGGCAAGGCCGCCGGCCTCGTACCGACCCAGCCAGGCATGCATCGTCTGCCGCGACACCCCCCACTGCTGGGCCACCTCGGTGACGCTGTGGCCCTCGGCGATGACCGCCAGCACAGCCTGATACCGCTGCTCAACCACGCTCAACTCCCTCATACCGAGGGAGTGTCAACAATCAGCCGAAGAAGCCGTCAAGCATCAGCCGAAACACCGTCAACCATCAACCGAAGCCCGACCGTCAAGCATCAGGCGACGCAATACATTTTGGTGGAGCCGCCTGTCGGAATCGAACCGACGACCTGCTCATTACGAGTGAGCCGCTCTACCGACTGAGCTAAGGCGGCACGGCGCCCGGGCTACGCCCGGCCGGTGGCCGCGGCAAGTGTAGCCGCTAGCCGGTCGGCGACTCGCCGCCCACCGGACCCTTGCTGGCCGGGCTCGCCTCGTAGTCCTGGCGCGACCCGCACACGCTCGCCCGGCTGCACGCGCACCGCCGGCCCCCGTCGTTCAGCCGTACGACGACCGAATCGGCGGGCACGTTGTGACCGACCACCCGTCCCGGTCCCTCGGCCGTCTCCACCTGCGAGCCCACTGCGGGGGCGGACGCCGCGAAGTCGGCGTAGAGCGGGTGCTCGTACTTCAGGCAGCACATCAGCCGGCCGCAGGCACCGGAGATCCGCAACGGGTTGAGCGGCAGATCCTGGTCCTTGACCATGCGGATCGACACCGGCTCGAAGTCACGGAGGAAGGTCGCACAGCACAGATCGCGCCCGCACGAGCCGATGCCGCCCTGCGCCCGCGCCTCGTCCCGCGCGGAGAGCTGACGCAACTCGACGCGGCACTTCAGCGTCGCGCCGAGGTCGCGGACGAGGGCCCGGAAGTCGACCCGTTGCGGCGCCGAGAAGTAGATGGTCGTGCGGTTGGGCTCGGGCAGGTGGTCGATCCCGACGACCTTCATCGGCAGGCCGTGCTCGCGGATCAGGCGTTTGGCGGCCACCTTCGCCTCGGCCTTGCGCCGGCGCAGCCGTTCGTCGCGCTCGATCGCGCCCTCGTCGGCCATCCCGGCGAGCACCGGGAAGCCCTCGGTGTCGTCGGAGACCCACTGCGGCGCCCAGACGCATTCCGCGACCTCGGGTCCGTCGTCGGTCGGGACGAGCACCTTGTCGCCGACCTTGGGCGAGAGGTCACCCGCATCGAGGTAGTACAGCCGTCCGTAGCGGGTGAAGCTGACCGCGCAGAGCATGCCCACGTCAGCGGAGTCTACGGCTCCCTCGCGGCAGCACCACACCGATGGCCGCGGCGACCAAGGCGACGGCCTCCGCAATCGCGCTGACCGTCTTCTGGGTGAACCAGATGGGCTCGTACAGGTTCGGGATCGGTCCGAGCTTGCCGACGTTGACATACCGGTAGAGCATCACCGCGCCGAAGGCGCTGGCGGCCACCAGGAAGGCGAACGCGTAGGCGATCCGGGCGCCCGTGACGAGCACCATCAGGGCGGCGAACGACGCCACCCCCGCCTCGATCAGGAACAGGGTCTGGCCCGTGAACCAGCCGGTGCCGAAACCCACGGCGTACCCGTGCGCGCTGTCGACGTGCACGTAGGCGTCGACGGTGAGTCCGGCCACCACGAGAAGCCGGAGGACGATCTCAGCGACCCGATAGTTGGATTCGGGGCGATCGGTCATCGCCATCGTGGACATACGTCACCGCCAGCGCGCCGAGGCCACACCCGACTGGGTGACCTTCATGACCCAAGGTACGAGACTGATGATCGACTGGTTCACCGTTTCACCGGGATTGCCCCATCGAAACGAGACAAGTCAGGGCAGGCGCAGCGCCGCGGTCATCGCCTCCACCGCGACCCGCGGCTTGACGTTGAGCTCCAGCGCCTCGCGGCAGGCGAGTACGGCGTCCAGCCGGGCCAGCACCGCCTCGGGCGTCAGCCGGGCGACGCGGCGCACCCCGTCCTGCACGTCCGGGTTGGCCGGCGCGACCCGGGCGTCGCTCTGGACGAGCAGCACGTCGCGGTAGAACCCGGCGAGATCGACGAGGGCCCGGTCGAGGGCGTCCCGCCCGGCCCTGGTGGACCGGGACCGCTGTCGCCGCTCGAGTTCCTTCAACGCACCGGCCGAGCCGCGGGTGGCCGCCGCCGTGCCCTTGCCGGTGCCGCCGGCGCCGAGGGACCGGGCCAGCGCCTCACGCTCCGGCTCGTCCCGCTGCACGGACAACGCCTCGGCCTCCTCCTCGGCGGCCTTGACCAGCGCATCGGCCGCCGCGAGGCAGGCGTCGAGGTCGGTGAGCCGGGCCGGGATGTCGAGCACGGCCCGCCGCCGCTCGCGGGACTGCTCGTCGCGCGCCAGCCGGCGGGCCCGGCCCACATGACCTTGCGATGCCTGCGCGGCCCAGTGCGCCTGCTCCGGGTCGACGCCGTCCCGCCGGACCAGCACCTCGGCCACCGCTGCCGCGGAGGGTGTCCGCAGGCTGATCACCCGGCACCGGGACCGGACCGTCACCGGAACATCGTCGGGATGGGTCGACGGGGCACAGAGCAGGAACACGGTGCGGGCCGGCGGCTCCTCGATCGCCTTGAGCAGGGCGTTGGCGGCCGCCTCGGTCAACCGGTCGGCGTCTTCGACGACGACGACCTGCCAGCGACCACCGGACGGTGCGCGGGCGGCGGTCAACACGATGGACCGCATCTCCTGGACCGGGATGGACAACCCCTGCGGGACGACGAGGTGCACGTCGGCGTGGGTGCCGGCCCGGACGGTGTGACACTCGGCGCAGTGCCCGCAACCGCCGTCGGGGCACTGAAGGGCCGCCGCAAAGGCGCGAGCGGCGACGGACCGGCCCGACCCCGGTGGCCCGGTGAACAGCCAGGCGTGCGTCATCGCCCCTGGTGCCGCCGGGTCGCCGGCGACCACCGCGGCGGCGGCACCGGCCGCCTCCCGCAGGACGGCGACCGCCTCGGGCTGACCGACCACCTCGTCCCAGACCGTCACCGTTTCCGCTCCAGTTCCGACCGATCCTGGGAGGATTCCGGGGTCGGTCGCGACATCGGCTCCGCCACTCCCCCATCGTCCTCGTCGCGATCCCCGTCGACCGGATCGGCGGCGTCGACCTCACCCTCCTCGGCCTCCGGTGCCGGGATTCCGCGCGCCCGGAGCAGGCCGTCGATGACCGTCGCGACCTCTCCGGCGAGGCTGTCCGGATCGCGGTCGGCGGGCAGCACCAGATAGGCGTCCGGGTTGCTCTCCGCCAGGCTGCCGAACGCCTCCCGGACCCGGCGGTGGAAGTCCAGCGATTCCTGTTCCAGCCGGTCGGCGACCCCGCGTTTGTCGACCCGGGCCAGCCCGATTTCCGGGTCGAGGTCGAGCAGGACCGTGAGGTCGGGTCGGAGGCCATCGGTGGCCCATTTCGACAGCTGACGGATCTCGTCCAGAGCGAGCGCCCGACCGGCGCCCTGATAGGCCAGCGAGGAGTCGACGTAGCGGTCGGTCAACACCACCGCGCCGCTCTCCAATGCAGGACGGATGACCGTGTCGACGTGGTCGGCCCGGTCGGCGGCGAACAGAAGCGCTTCGGCCCGCGGACTGAGCGCGGCGTCACCACGGTTCAGCAGAATCTGCCGCACCTTTCCGCCGGTGTCGGTGGCGCCGGGCTCGTGCGTGCTCACCACTGCGACGCCACGGGTCCGCAGGTGCTCGGCGAGTCGCTCGATCTGGGTGGTCTTACCGACGCCCTCACCGCCCTCGAAGGCGACGAAGAAGCCGCCCTGGGTGAGCCTGCGCCGCTTCGTACTGTCACCCCGGAACGCACTCACCAGGTCGGCGACCAGCGGAACGACGTTGCGATCGTCCATCTGCCGGTAGGCCAGGATGCCTACCAGGACGGCCAGCAGGCCGGCGGCCACGAGCAGGAATCTGGTGCCGTCGATGGTGATGTGCGCACTGCCGATGGTGATCTGCTGCTGGCGTACGACGCCCACGAGGAACGGCACGGCGGCGAGGGTCAGGATCAGGACCACGCGCACCAGCGACTGCACGAGGGCGAACGTCCGACCCCGCACGTCGTCCTCGACCTCGGAACCGATCAGGGTCATGCCGGACAGGTAGGCGATCCCGCCGCCGAAACCGACGCCGACGATGGCCGTGATCGCCAGCACGAGCAGCGGCATGAAGGCCATGAGGACGAGGCACGCGCCCGCGAAGACGATCGCGATTCCGAACAACCGGCGGCGCGACAGCTCGCGCGCAATCCTGGGGCCGAACGCCATGCCGAGCCCGAGCCCGACGAAGATGGCGCCGAAGAGCAGGCCGTAGGCGGCGTCTCCCCCGCCGAGGCTCGCCGAGTAGATCTTCCCGGTGCCGATGACCGTGCCGGCGGCGGCGAAGGCGCCGAGGATGCCGATCAACAGGCCGCGCACCATCGGCGAATGCCCGACGAAGGCGAGTCCGTCGCGCATCAACCGCAGGATCCCGGGGTTCTGGACCGAGCTCCCCGGCGCCCGCTTGCCACCGATGCGCTTGATCCGGGCCACGGTGATCGCGGCGACCAGGAAGGTGAGCGCGTTGAAGTAGAACGCGAGATCGACCTGATTGGCCTTGAAGAACGGCACGGCGAGCGCAAGAGCCTTGCTGGTCCAGGCCAGTACGGCGAACAGCGCCGCGGCGACGACCGGAGTGATGCCGTAGGTCGTGATCAACGACAGCTGGTTGGCCGACTCGATCTGGTCCTTGCGGTTGAGCAGGTTGGGGACCGACGCCTCCTTGGCCGGGATCCAGAACAGGCTGAGGCACTCGATGAGGAAGGACGCGACGAACAGCCAGATCAGGGATCCGAGAATCGGGATGGAGACGAAGAGAGCGAAGCGCAGCACGTCGCAGAGCACCATCGTGCGTCGACGGTCGAAGCGGTCGGCGAAGGCACCGGCCAGCGGGCCGAAGAGCACGGCGGGAAGCAGTTGGGCGACGAGGACACCGCCCAGCGCGAAGTTCGCGGCCCGGTAGGAGTGCACGAGATCGGTGGCGAGTGCGGTCTTGGCCAGCAGGCCGAGCCAGTCACCGGTGCTCGACAGCGCGAGCGAGATCCACAGCCAACGGAAGTCGTGGATCCGCAGCACGGTGCGGATTTTGTTCGTCGACGAGGCGAACGTCTGGTCCTCACCCGCGCCACCACCACCCCCGGGAACCTCCGGCGGCGGCGCGGTGAGGTCGCTGGCGATCATTCCCCCTGGCGTATGGCAGGTCGGTCACGGGTCGGCGCCAACCCGCCACCACTGTAACGACCTGCCCCGACACCGCCACGGAGGCGAAGCGGACCCACGTCAGGCCTGCCCATTCGGGCGGATTTCGGCATCGAACGGCGCGAGCACCGTGCGCAGGGCGCCCGCGAGGCTAGCCCGGGCCCGCTCGCTCAACCCGCCCAGCAACTCCCGCTCCCGCTCCAGCAGGTCGGCGAAGGCGGCGTCGACACTCGTCCGGCCGCGCGCGGTCAGCCGGACCCGCACCGCCCGCCCGTCGGCCGGATCGGGCATCCGGCGGACCAGCCCGCGGGCCTCCAGCCGGTCGATCCGGTTGGTCATCGTGCCGGAGCTGACCAGGGTCTGGGCGAGCAGTTCACCCGGCGACAGCTGGTACGGCGGCCCGGCCCGCCGCAGCGCGGTCAGGACGTCGAACTCGTAGCCCTCGAGACCGTGCGCGTCGAACGTCGCCCGGCGGGCCCGGTCGAGATGGCGGGCGAGCCTGCTCACCCGGCTCAGCACCGCGAGGGGGGAACTGTCCAGGTCGGGGCGCTCCCGCTGCCACGCCGCCATCAGACGGTCGACCTCGTCGTGCATCCGATCACCCTAGCGTGTGCCTTGACATCGAGATATCTCCTCGACAAGGCTGAGCAGCATCTATCTCGATGTCAAGAGAATGGTGTTGGCCGATGCCGGAATGGGACCCGACCCAGTACGACCGCTACGCCGACGAGCGGAGCCGTCCGTTCGCCGACCTGATCGACCGGGTGCAGGCGAGCGATCCGTCGTACGTGGTCGATCTGGGCTGCGGTGGCGGTGCGCTCACGGCCACGCTCGCCCGGCGATGGCCGTCAGCATCGGTGCACGGAGTCGACAGTTCGCCCGCGATGCTGGCGCAGGCCGAAGCACTCGACATCCCCGAGTCGGTCGACTTCGAGGCCGGTGACATCACCGACTGGACACCGCGCGAACAGGTCGACGTCCTGGTGTCCAATGCCGCGCTGCAATGGGTGCCCGGGCACGAGAAGCTGCTTCCTCGATTCGTGGATCACCTGGCGGACGGCGGATCGCTGGCCTTCCAGGTTCCCGGAAACTTCGGTGGCCCCAGCCACACCGCGCTCGCCGACCTGGTCCGGTCACTGCAATGGCACGACAAGCTCGGCAGCGATCTGCTCCGGGCCGGCTCCCTCGACCCGGGCGACTACCTCGACATCCTGGCGCGCACCGGATGCACCGTCGACGCCTGGGAGACCACCTACCTGCACGTACTCGCCGGCGCGGACCCGGTGCTCGAATGGACCAGAGGAACAGCATTGCGGCCCGTACTCGACCGCCTCGACGAGAGCGACGCCGCCGACTTCACGGCGCAGTACGCCGACGCTCTGCGCGCCGAATACCCGCGCACCGACTACGGCACGGTGTTCCCGTTCCGGCGGGTCTTCGTGGTCGCCCGCAAGCCGGGAGGACCGGCCGCCTAGCTGCCCCGCGTCGACGACGTCGTGCTCTTGGCCGGCTTCGCGGCGGCCTTGGCCGACCTCGTCTTCTTGGCCGCCTTGGTCGCCTTCGTCGACTTGGTTGCCTTCGTGGACTTGGCCGCCTTGGTCGACTTCGTCGACTTGGTGGCCTTGGCCCGCGTCCGCTTGGGCGCCGGCCCCCGCGCCCTGCGGTCCGCGAGCAACTCGGTCGCCCGGTCCACGGTGAGGGTCTCGACCTCGTCGTCCTTGCGCAGGCTGGCGTTGGTCTCGCCGTCAGTGACGTATGGCCCGAACCGGCCGTCCTTGACCAGCATCGGCTTTCCGGTCGCCGGGTCCGGCCCCATCTCGCGCAGCGGGGGCGCCGCGGCCTGCCGCCCGCGCGCCTTCGGCTGGGCGAACAGCGCCATGGCCTCGTCGAGGGTCACCGTGAACAGCTGCTCCTCCGAGGCCAGGGACCGCGAGTCCGTCCCCTTCTTGACGTAGGGCCCGTACCTGCCGTTGAGCGCCGTCACCTCCTCGCCGTCGGGCGGCGTACCCAGCACCCGCGGCAGCGACAGCAGCCGGAGCGCGTCGTCGAGAGTGACGGTGTCGAGCGACATCGACTTGAACAGGCTCCCGGTCGGCGGCCTCTCCTTGCTGCCCTCGGGCAGGGTCATCGTGACGTAAGGCCCGTAGCGTCCCGACCGGGCGACCACTTCCTGACCGGTCTCCGGGTCGTTGCCGAGAACGCGGTCGCCTGACGGGGCGGAGAGCAGCTCCTCGACCTTCTCGGGGGTCAGCTCGTCGGGCGCGAGGTCCTCCGGGATCGACGCACGCGCCCCGTCGTCGCCGGCTCGCTGCAGGTAGGGGCCGTAACGGCCGACCCGGACGACGGTCGGCGGCTGCGTCCCGTTGGCCAGCGGGATCGAGTTGACGCCTCGGGCGTCGATCTCGGCGAGCCGGTCGGACACGAGGCTCTTCAGCCCGCCCGAACGCGAGACGCCGCCCTCCTGGCCCGCGTCGGAGCCGAAGTAGAAGCGGGTCAGCCAGTCGACGCCCTCCTCGCTGCCGGCGGCGATCGCGTCGAGGTCGTCCTCCATGGACGCGGTGAAGTCGTAGTCGACGAGCCGACCGAAGTAGGACTCCATCAGCCCGACGACCGCGAACGCCACCCACGACGGCACCAGTGCGGTTCCCTTGCGCCAGACATAGCCGCGGTCCTGGATGGTCTGCAGGATCGACGCGTACGTCGACGGCCGGCCGATCCCGAGCTCCTCCATGGCCTTGACGAGGCTGGCCTCGGTGTAGCGGGCAGGCGGCGACGTGGTGTGCCCGTTGGGCTCGAGCTCCCGCACGGTGAGGGACTGGCCCTCCTCGACCCGCGGGAGCCGCCGCTCGGCGTCGTCGCGCTCGGCGCCCTCGTCGGTCTGTTCGACGTAGGCCCGCAGGAAACCCGGGAAGGTGATCGTGCGCCCGGTCGCGGCGAACTCGACGTTCTCCCCGCTCGCCGCGGTGCCGGCGATCCGCACCGAGAGCGTCTGCCCGCGGGCGTCGGTCATCTGCGAGGCGATGGTGCGCTGCCAGATCAGCTCGTAGAGCCGGTACTCGTCCGAGGACAGTTCCCCGGCGACCTCGCCGGGCGTCCGGAAGGTGTCGCCGGCGGGCCGGATCGCCTCGTGCGCCTCCTGGGCGTTCTTCACCCGGCGTACGTAGGTCCGCGGCTCGGGCGGGACGTAGTCGGGGCCGTAGAGCTCGCGGGCCTGTTGCCGGGCGGCCGTGAGGGCCGTCTCGGACAGGTTGGTGGAGTCGGTCCGCATGTAGGTGATGTAGCCGTTCTCGTACAGCCGCTGCGCGGTGCGCATCGTGCGCTGCGCCGGGAACCGGAGCTTGCGACCGCTCTCCTGCTGCAGGGTCGAGGTGATGAACGGCGGGTAGGGCCGGCGCGTGTAGGGCTTCTCCTCCACCCGGCTCACGGTGAACGCGGTGTCGGCCAGCGTCTCGGTGAGCCGCCGCGCGGACTGCTCGTCGAGGGCGAACGCGTCGGTGCGGACCGCGCCGGTCTCCGGGTCGAAGTCGCGGCCGGTGGCGAGGCGCCGGCCGTCCATCGCGACCATGGTCGCGGTGAACGTCGCGGGGTCGGTGTCGGTCGGCTGCCTCCCCGTGTCGAAGAGACCGTCGAGATCCCAGTACTGGCCGGCGACGAACCGCAGCCGGGCGCGCTCCCGCTCGACCACGAGCCGGGTGGCCACCGACTGCACCCGCCCGGCGGACAGCTTCGGCATGACCTTCTTCCACAGCACCGGGCTGACCTCGTAGCCGTAGAGCCGGTCGAGGATCCGCCGGGTCTCCTGGGCGTCGACCAGCGCCTGGTTGAGGTCGCGCGGGCTGGCGACGGCGTCCCGAATGGCCTGCGGGGTGATCTCGTGGAAGACCATCCGGCGTACCGGCACCTGCGGCTTGAGCGTCTCGATCAGGTGCCAGGCGATGGCCTCGCCTTCGCGGTCCTCATCCGTGGCGAGGTAGAGCTCGCTCGCGTCCTTGAGGAGGCTCTTGAGCCGGGCGACCTGCTGCTTGCGGTCCGGGCTGATGACGTAGAGCGGCTCGAAGCCACGGTCGACGTCCACCCCCAGCCGCGCCCAGGACTCGCCCTTGTACTTCGCGGGGATGTCGGCGGCGTTGCGGGGCAGGTCGCGGATGTGCCCGATGCTCGACTCGACGACGTAGCCGGACCCCAGATACCCGGCGATGGTCTTGGCCTTGGCCGGCGACTCGACGATCACCAGCGCGCTGCCGCCGCCCTGGGCCCCCCGCCGACGGGTCGCCGAAGTGCGCCGGGTGGACCCGGCGGTGCGAGGGCTGTCGGTCGAGGTCGCCACGGTGCTCCAGGATCGGGAGGGACGGTGTTACGGGGCCGGTCGCGGGCGGGTTCGACTACCGCCCGGTCCGCCCGCAGTGTGCGTCAGCGGACGCGCGTCGGCAAACATGCCAACCCCTCATGCAACGTAACCCGCCGATCTGATCATCCTCGGGCGGGCCACGAAATGCGCCCGACTTGCCGGGTAAACGTCCGTTATATCCCGCCCGGGACAGGCCACTGGGCCGACCCGCCGGGCGGTGGCTCGCCGACCAGCTCGCCGAGCCGGGCCAGCCGGCGGCGGCCGACCACCCGGTAGCCCGGGCCGTCCGCCCGGGGGCCGACGAAGACGGCCGGGACGCCCGCCGCCGCCAGGGCCGCGCCTACCTGGGGCCAGACCGCCGGATCGGAGGGGCCGAGGCGAAGCAGGTAGCCGGCCGGCGCGGCGGAACCGGCGGCGAGCGCCCACAGGCGCAGCCGTGCCCCGTCGAGGGTGAAGCCGACCGGTGGCTGCTTGACCGCTCCGCGCAGCCACCGGTGGGCGAGCGGGAGCAACCGTGGACTGAACGGCGTACGGACGACGAGTTCCCCGTCGTCCTCACCGCGCTCGGCGGACAGGCTCCGCTCGGCGCACGCGGCGACGAGGGCGTCGGCCCGCCACTCCGCGTCGACGCGCACGGAGAGGCGGGCGGTGTCGCGACGCCGCACGGCCTGACCGGGACCGGCCAGGATGCCCTCGAGGTCATCGACCTCCGGCGGGCGGACGCCCGCGGTGAAGAAGGACAGCTGGCCTGACATTGCCGCAGCCTAGGTCGGCGGCGAGACCTGCGTCGGCGTACGCGCCGGGTTGGCGCCCACCGACACCTGGCGGCGCTTGGCGATGACGACGGCACCGACCACGATCGCGATGGCGGCGACCGCGATGAGCACCCGTCCGGCGACGCTGGCGCTGTCGCCGACGGAGAGCTTCACGATCGCCGGCGCAATGATCACCGCGACCAGGTTCATCACCTTGATCAACGGGTTGATGGACGGGCCGGCGGTGTCCTTGAACGGGTCACCGACGGTGTCGCCGATGACGGTCGCCTCATGGGCCGCAGTGCCCTTACCGCCGTGCACGCCGTCCTCGACCATCTTCTTCGCGTTGTCCCACGCGCCACCGGAGTTGGCCAGGAAGATCGCCATCAGCACGCCGGCGCCGATCGCACCGGCCAGGTAACCCGCCAGCGGGCCGATGCCGAGCAGGAACCCGACACCGATCGGGCCGAGGATCGCAAGCAGGCCGGGTGTGGCCAGCTCGCGCAGCGAGTCCTTGGTGCAGATGTCGACCACGCGGCCGTAGTCCGGGCGCTCGGAGAAGTCCATGATCCCGGGCTTCGTGCGGAACTGCTCGCGAACCTCGTAGACGACGCGGGCGGCAGCACGCGAAACCGCGCTGATCGCCAGGCCGCTGAAGAAGAACACCACCGAGGCGCCGATGATCACGCCGAACAGGTTGTTCGGCTGTGACAGATCGAGGCTGAACGACAACTTCGTCAGCTTGCCGGCGGCATCGAAGGCCGGCTCGCCGGCCTTGGTCA
>DASXJE010000003.1 GCA_036497565.1 Mycobacteriales bacterium | reverse complement strand
TATCTGCTGGGCTTGGAGGGCGTGGCGCTTCTGCGCGCCTTCAGCGGTGACTACGACCGCGGATTCACTGACGCGCGCTTCGCGGAGATGCGGGCCCTGCTGGACTCGGTCGACAAGCTCGGCGAGGGCGTTGACACCCCTCTGCTCGCCACCGCCGATGGCTACAACAGTTGGTCGGAGGACTACGACGAGCCGGGCAACGGGCTGATCGACCTGGAGCAGCCGATCGTCCAGAAGATCCTGGCCGGCCTTCCGGTCGGAGTCGCACTGGACGCCGCGTGCGGCACGGGCCGCCACTCGGCGTACCTCGCCTCCCTCGGTCACGATGTGATCGGAGTCGACAGTTCGCCCGGCATGTTGGCCAGAGCCCGCGCCAAGGTCCCGGGCGCCAAGTTCTACGACGGTGACCTGCATCATCTGCCGGTCCCCGATGACCTCGTGGACGTGGTGGTCTGCGCTCTCGCACTCACGCACGTCCCCGACCTGGGACCGGTACTGGCCGAGTTCGCCAGAGTCCTCCGCCCCGGTGGTCACCTGGTGATCTCCGAGTCCCCCGGCTTGATGACCGGCGGCATCGGGTTCCCGCTGGTCAAGCGGGGACCTGACGGCATGCCGGGTCTCATTACCAACCGGCACCATCGAACCAGCGACTACCTGGCCGCGGCGCTGCCACTCGGCCTGCAGGTCCGCCATTGCGAGGAACCCCGCCTTGGTTACCCGACCGTCGACCCCGACGACAAGCCCCCCGAGAACCCCGTTCCCACCAAGGAGCCGCCGGACATCTGGTCGCTCCATTGTTGGACCGCTGCCGCGACCAACGCTGCCTATCGCGATCAACCCGTCGCCATCATCTGGGACTTTCAACTCGGCCCACCGGCAACCGGCGTCGAACCGTCTCGGCTCTCCTTCGACAGATAAAGGTCGCACTGTAGGCAGGCCGCGATGCGGTGGCGGATGACCTCCACGCGCGCCCAGGCTGCCCAGTTCGGACGATCGTCCGCGGGCATCCGCCCGGGGATGTCGAGACTGCGGTGTCGGCTACGACTTCTGGGTGAGAGCCCGCTCGGGGCTCGGACACCTAGGGAGCGGCATGTCGGAGAACAAGAAGACTGTCCAGAGGTACGTCGATGGGTTCAACAAGTCCGACCACGATCAGATCCTGTCGTGTCTCACCGACGACATCCGATGGACGAATTTCGGGTGGTATCGGATCCACGGCAAGGAGGCCTATGACCGACACATCGAGGGCCCCGACTTCACCGGCAGCCCGGACCTGGTGATCACCCGGATGGTCGAGGAGGACGACGTGGTGATGGCAGAGATGACCGTCGAAGTCCGGCGAGCGACCGGCGAGCTCGCGAGAATGGCGATGGGTGAAGTCTTCGTCATGCGGGACGCGAAGATCATGGAGCGGCGCGGATACGTGATCGAGCTCAGGGAGAACGACTACAGGTGAGTCGCGGAAGCCGACATGGTTCGTGCCTGCTCGGAGAGGAATGGACGGTATGAAATATCTGGTGATGCTGTACGACGCTCCGAACATCCGGGAATCGATGAGTCCCGAGCTCATCGAGCAGATGCAGACGTTGCTGGCTGAACTCAAGGAATCGGGTGAGTTGGTCGGTGTCGAAGCACTCGCCGACCCGTCGAGGACTAGGACGGTGAAGTTTCCTGGGAGTGTCCCGGCGGTGACCGACGGTCCCTACGCAGAGGTGAAGGAGCAGATGGGTGGTTTCGTGTTGCTGGACGTGGAAGACGAGCAGCGCGCCATCGACATCGCGAGCCGGTGGCCGCCATCAGTGGTCAGCGCTGTCGAAGTCCGGCCGTTGATGAATCCGGGTGCCGACCCGCAGTGACCGACCGCCAGCCACTCGGAGAACTGCTGCGCGATCTCACGCCGCAGGTTCTCGGCGCGCTCGCCGGCAGAAGCACGGACTTTGCGGCCTGTGAGGACGCCGTCCAGGAGGCGTTGCTCGCGGCATCGATGCAGTGGCCGGCCGACGGCTGGCCGGAGAATCCGCGTGGCTGGCTGATCACCGTCGCTGAGCGGCGGCTGCACGACGCGTTCCGCTCCGAGTCGGCCCGTCGTAATCGGGAGACGCACGAGGCCGCCCTCGCGGTCAGCTCCCCCCACGCGGAAGAACCGTCTGAGGAGACCGGACACGGCGACGACACCCTCATCCTGCTCTTCATGTGTTGTCATCCGGCGCTGTCGCCACCTTCGCAACTGGCCCTGACACTGCGCGCCGTCGGCGGGCTGACGACAGCCGAGATAGCGCGCGAATTCATGGTTCCCGAGTCGACGATGGCACAACGCATCAGCCGCGCCAAAAGTCGGATCAGGGCGACCGGAGTCTCGTTCCGGCTGCCATCGGAGGCTGAGCGACCAGATCGTCTTCGAGTGGTGCTGCACGTGCTCTACCTCGTCTTCACCGAAGGCCATACCAGCACCGCCGGACCCGTACTGCATCGCGCCGACCTAACCTCCGAGGCCATCCGGCTCGCCAGAATCCTGCACCGGCTGCTGCCCGACGACGGTGAGGTAACCGGTCTGCTGGCTCTCATGCTGCTCACCGACGCCCGGCGTGGCGCTCGCACCGATGCCTCTGGTGCACTGGTTCCGCTCGCCGATCAGGATCGCGCAGCCTGGGACCACGCCGCCATCGAGGAAGGGATCGCACTGATCAGCGCGACGCTCGGTACGGTCGCCGCCGGGCCATATCAGGTGCAGGCCGCGATCGCCGCCATCCACGGCGAGGCCCGGTCGGCGGCGGACACCGACTGGACACAGATCCTCCTGCTCTACCGGGTGCTCGATGACCTGTCGCCCAACCCGATGACCAGGCTCAACATGGCGGTCGCCGCCGCCATGGTCGACGGACCATACGCAGGCCTCGCCATCGTTGCCGGCGTCGAGCAGGAGGAGGGCGTCGACTTGTCCCACCGGATCGACGCGGTCCGTGGACATCTACTCGAGATGTCCGGCGACCTCCCCGGGGCGCGGACGGCGTACCGCTTGGCCGCCCAAAAGACCATGAGCATGCCCGAGCAGCGCTACCTCGAAAGGCAGGCGGCCCGGCTCGAGAGGGAAACGGAATAAGCCGACCTGCCCACCCGGTGGATATGGTCTCCCTGTGCGCGTGATTCTCCTCAGTGGCGCTCCCGGCGTAGGTGAGTCGACGGTGGCTCGACGATTGCTCGATGTCCGTGCAGCGGGCCCAATTGCCTGACTGGGCGACGAGGTTCCCGCAGCTGTTCGCGCCGGACTACTGGGCGTGGGCCGACACCGACATCCAGTTCTCGCTGGAACGACCACCCGAAACGCTCGTCAGCCACATCCACCTGATCTGCCGGACCTCCGGCGGCATCGTGGTCTGCGGCGCCGAGGGAAGACGGTTCCTCCCTGGTGGCACCCGTGACCCCGGCGAGGGCGTTGAGGACACGGCGCGGCGGGAGCTCCTCGAGGAAGCCGGTGCGACGCTGAAGGGCCCACTGCGATGGCTCGGCGCCCGGCGCGGTGACCACCGCCGTCCGGAGCCCTATCGCCCGCACCTGCCCCACCCAGTGTCCTACTGGTTGTACGCCGTCGCGGACGTGACCGTCGACCGGCCGCCGAGCTGTCCGCCCGGCGGCGAACAGGTCACCGACGTACTGATCCTCCCACCGGCCGAGGCAGCCGCCTGGCTCGCCGAGGGCGAGGATGTGCCGGTGGCCGACCTGGTACGCCTCGCCTCGGCGATGGGCCTCGTATGACAGCCAAATGGAGATGACGCCGCCACCGGACCTTGTCAGTGCGCTTTTGTCCGCGGCCGGTTTGGCGGGGAGGCCGCAGGCCGTGGTCTCGTTGGGTGAGTCGACGAACCGGGTCTGGGCGTTGACGCTGGGCGATCACCGGTATGTGCTGCGGCAGAGGCTGGATGGATCTGCGGCGTCGGTGCGTAAGGAGGCCTACCTCAGCGGGCTCCTTGCTGCACGGGACGTCCCGGCGCCGCGGGTTCTCGCGGCGGCCACCGGTGAGCACGTCGCCGTACTCAGCACCTACGTGGAGGGCGTCGGCCTCGACCAGGCGCTTGGGTCGCTGACCAGACACGAACTCGCGTCGACCTGGCGTTCAGTGGGGGACGTCCTGCGCGGTGTGCACGAGATCGGGCTCGGGACCGCTGGTGAGATCGTGGGCGATCGGATCAAGTCCTTTGCCGGCGGCTGGGCCGCCTGGTCGACAGGACACCTGGCCGACGATCTGGTGTGGCTCCGGGACCGGGTCGCCGACGGCATCCCTATCTCTGCGGCGCGGATCGATCGGTTCGCCGACCTTGCCCGCGATGCATTGGCCGACGCGCCGGTCCGCTTGATCCACAACGATGCCCTGCCGCAGAACATCCTGGTCGCCCCGGGGGCAGACGGGTGGCGCTGCACCGGCGTACTGGACTGGGAGTTCGCCCGAGCCGGCGATCCTCGCTGGGACCTCGCGACTCTCGACCTCCGCCCGGCCCATCTCGTGCCCGAAGCGTTCTACGAGGGCTATGGGACCCACCCACGTGAGCCGCATGCCACCATCTATGAAGTCCTCGCCCTGGCGTGGAAGACCCGCGCACAGCTCGAGGGTCGGGGCGACTGGTCCTGGACGCCGCTGGCTGCCCGGCTCGCCTATCTCCGCGACCTGGCCGAGCACCTCGCCCGGATCTGACCGCTCCAGGCCCCGAGCGGGACGGATCCCTGGCTTCTCGTCGCTGCCACAGCGCCCTAGCATGTTTGTGTCCTGGAGAGAGGGATTTCTGTGCCGATCGGTTACCTGATTACGGTGGCGGTTCCGGCAGTCCTCACGGCGACGTTGCTCGTCCCCGTGCCACACACCTGGACGCTAGGACAACTGTGCTGGCGGTTGGGATTTCAGCTCAACGAGTTGCCAGTACTGGCCGCAGTCTGGGTCCTTGCCGCCACCACACTGGCTGTGGCACAGGGCGATCTCGGTAATCCGGTCGGCCTCATCGCGGTGGCGGGGGCGGTCCTGACCCTCGCTGGGCTCGCCGTCGTGCTGTGGCGCGGGCTGCAGGCCGGCCCGATCGTCGCGCGCGCTCTCTCCGATGGGCTGGGCTCCGGATGGCGCGTCGAATCGGCGCCGGAGTTGACGGCCCGGCTCACGCGGCGCCGTCCGTGGGCGCGACTGTTGTTCGCACCGTTCGCCGTACGACGACGCGACGTCATCCGGCGGGCGGACCTCGCCTACGGCCCGGCGGGGCGGGCGAACCTCCTCGATGTGTACCGGCCACGGTCGGGCGCAGTGACCGGTCCCTGCCTGGTGTACTTCCACGGCGGCGGATACCGCAGCGGGCGGAAGAACCGTGAGGCCCGGGCACTCATCTACCGTCTCGCGAGCCAGGGCTGGTTGTGCGTCAGCGCCAACTATCAGCTCACCCGGAATGCGCCCTATCCCGCGCCGCTCGTTGACGCGAAACGGGTCATCGCCTGGATGCGCGAGCATGCCCCGTCCTACGGCGCCGACCCATCGTCGATCGTTGTCGCGGGCAGTTCGGCCGGCGCCCACCTCGCGGCGATGACCGCGCTGACGCCGAATGCCGCTGCGCTTCAACCGGGCTTCGAACAGGCCGACACGCACGTCTCCGCCGCCGTCTGCTTGTACGGCTTCTACGGCAGCCCGTCCTGGATCGACCGCGAGCCCGGCGCGCCCTCCGCGCCAATCGAGCACGTCGACGGCGACGCTCCGCCCATGCTCATCGCCCACGGCACGCACGACTCATTCGTCAATGTCAGTGCCGCCCGCGACTTCGTGGAGCGGTTTCGCAACACTGCACCGAAGCGTCCGCTGGTCTACCTGGAGCTGCCCGGCGCCCAGCACACGTTCGACCTCTATCGCTCCGTACGATTCCACGCCGTCATCGACGCCGTCGACGCCTTCACCGCATCCGTCCACTCCTCCGAGCCGTCGAGCCCAGCCCATTGATCATTACCGCGGCGCGGTTCCGGCAGTCGTGAGCGTCGAGTGGTTTGCGCGGCTCGTCGAGGGAAATGCTGTGCTACGTGTGGTTCCGCCGTAAGAGCTGCGGGTTCGGCCGCCTTGATGAAGAGGAGTTCGCCCATGGCGTCGCCCACGGTCGCTGACTTTCTGCTCGGCCGCCTACGCGAGTGGGGTGTGGAGCAGGTCTTCGGCTACCCCGGCGACGGGATCAACGGGCTGCTGGCGGCGTGGGGTAGGGCGGACAATCAGCCGGCCTTCATCCAGTCCCGGCATGAGGAGATGAGCGCGTTCGAGGCGGTCGGCTACGCCAAGTTCACCGGCAAGGTCGGCGTCTGCGCGGCGACATCCGGCCCGGGGGCGATCCATCTCCTCAACGGGCTGTACGACGCGAAACTCGACCACGTGCCGGTCGTCGCCATCGTCGGGCAGACCAGCCGCAGCGCAATGGGTGGGTCCTACCAGCAGGAGGTCGACCTGCTCAGCCTCTTCAAGGACGTGGCCAGCGACTACGTGCAGATGGTGATGGTTCCCGAACAGCTGCCGAACGTGCTCGATCGCGCGATCAGGGTGGCGCAGGCCGAGCGGGCGCCGACCGCGATCATCATTCCGTCGGACGTGCAGGAGTTGGAGTATTCGGCGCCGACCCACGAATTCAAGATGGTGCCGTCGAGTACGGACGTGCAGTGGCCGACGGTCTCGCCGGACGATGTGGCGATCCAGCGCGCCGCGGAGATTCTCAACGCCGGCAAAAAGGTCGCGATCCTCGCCGGGCAGGGCGCCCGCGGTGCGCGACGGGAGATCGAGGAGATCGCCGAGTTGCTCGGGGCCGGCGTGGCGAAACCGCTGCTGGGCAAGGATGTGCTCCCCGATGACCTGCCATTCGTCACCGGGTCGATCGGGTTGCTCGGCACCCGGCCCAGCTACGAGATGATGCAGGGCTGCGACACCCTGCTCACGGTCGGCTCGAACTTCCCGTACACCCAGTTCCTGCCCGAGTTCGATCAGGCCCGCGCCATCCAGATCGACATCGACGGCCGCTACATCGGCATGCGGTACCCGTACGAGTTGAACCTCGTCGGCGACGCGGCGGCGACCCTGCGGGCCCTGCTACCGCACCTCGACCGGAAGGACGACCGGTCCTGGCGGGAAGAGATCGAGTCCTCGGTCGCCCGTTGGTGGGAGACCATCGCGGCCGAGGTGATGGTCGACGCCAACCCGATCAACCCGATGCGGCTCTTCTGGGAGCTGTCCGAGCGGCTACCCGACAACGCAATCGTCACCGCCGACTCCGGCTCCGCGGCGAACTGGTACGCCCGCTGCCTGCGCCTCACCGGTGACATGCGGGGCTCCTTGTCTGGGACGCTCGCCACGATGGGTCCGGGCGTCCCCTACGGGATCGGGGCGAAGTTCGGTCACCCGCACCGCCCGGTGGTCGTCTTCGCCGGCGACGGTGCCATGCAGATGAACGGGCTGGCCGAGCTCATCACGGTCCGGCACTACTGGCAGCAGTGGGACGATCCACGACTGGTGGTCGCCGTACTGCACAATGACGACCTCAACCAGGTCACCTGGGAGATGCGGGCACTCGGCGGGGCGCCGAAGTTCGCCGAGTCCCAGACGCTCCCGGACATCTCCTACGCCGACTTCGCCTCTGGTCTCGGGCTCAGGGGAATCACGGTGGACAAGCCGGACCGGATCGGCCCGGCCTGGGAGCAGGCTCTCTCAGCCGACCGCCCGACGCTGCTTGATGTGCGCTGCGACCCCGACGTGCCGCCGATCCCGCCGCACGCGACCTTCGAGCAGATGAAGGACACCGCGGCCGCGCTGATCGGCGGAGACGAGAACCGGTGGGGCGTCATCAAGGAAGGCATGAAGACCAAGGTGCAGGAAATCCTCCCGCACCACGACGACTCGGACTCGTGAGAGGACGGAAATGCCCACCCCCCAGATCAAGGACGAGAAGCAATACCAGGCGCTCCGCCGACAAGGTGCGAGCGAGGAGAAGTCGGCGCGGATCGCCAA
>DASXJE010000002.1 GCA_036497565.1 Mycobacteriales bacterium | reverse complement strand
CACCGCGTCACGTATCACCCGACCTGCCACTCGGCCCGGCTGATCAGGGTCGGTGACAAGCCGACCCGACTGCTGCGGGCGGTCCGCGGGATCGATCTGGTCGATCTCCCGGACTCCGACACCTGCTGCGGGTTCGGCGGCACCTTCGCGCTGAAGAACTCGGAGACCTCCACCGCGATGCTCACCGACAAGGTGCGGTGCATCCTCGACACCGGCGCCGAGGTGTGTTCGGCAGGCGACAACTCCTGCCTCGCGCACATCGGCGGCGGCCTGTCCCGGCAGCGCACCGGCGTACGGGCCGTGCATCTCGCCGAGATCCTCGCCGCGACCGAGGAGGACGGGTCGTGAGCCGGACCTTCCTGGGGCTCCCCCGGCACGGCGACGGCGGATTCCCGGCGGCGGCGCACGAGGCGTTGGCCGACTCGCAGCTGCGTCGCAACCTCCACAAGGCGACGACGACCATCCGCGCCAAGCGGTCCGCCGTCGTCGGCGAGCTGCCCGACTGGGAGGCGCTGCGCGACGCAGGTGCGGCGATCAAGGAACGCACGCTCCGCCACCTCGACGTCCACCTCGAGCGCCTCGAACAGGCCGTGACCGAGCGCGGCGGCACGGTGCACTGGGCCCGCGACGCCGCCGAGGCGGGCCGGATCGTCGGCGACCTGGTCGCCCGCACCGGGTCCCGCGAGGTCGTGAAGGTCAAGTCGATGGCCACCGAGGAGATCGGCCTCAACGATTCGCTGGCCGAGCGCGGGATTTCGGCGTACGAGACCGACCTCGCCGAGCTCATCGTGCAGCTCGGCCACGACACGCCGTCACACATCCTGGTGCCCGCGATCCACAAGAACCGCAGCGAGATCCTGGAGATCTTCCGCCGCGAGATGCCGTCGGTGCCGGCGGATCTCACCGACGACCCGCGGGCGCTGGCGATGGCCGCCCGCCAACACCTGCGGGAGAAGTTCCTCTCCACCCGGGTCGCGGTGTCCGGCGCGAACTTCGCCGTCGCCGACACCGGCACGCTCGCCGTCGTCGAGTCCGAGGGCAACGGGCGGATGTGCCTCACCCTCCCCGACACCCTCATCAGCGTGGTCGGAATCGAGAAGGTGGTGCCCTCGTGGGAAGACCTCGAGGTCTTCCTGCAACTGCTCCCCCGCTCGTCCACCGGCGAGCGGATGAACCCCTACACGTCGCTGTGGACCGGCGTGACTCCCGGGGACGGCCCGCAGGAGTTCCACCTGGTGTTGCTCGACAACGGCCGCACCCGGGTGCTCGCCGACACCGTCGGTCGGCAGGCGCTCAACTGCATCCGCTGCTCGGCCTGCCTCAACGTCTGCCCCGTCTACGAACGCACCGGCGGGCACGCCTACGGCTCGGTCTATCCCGGTCCGATCGGCGCGATCCTCACCCCGCAACTGATCGGCGTCGAGAACGCCCCGACCCTCCCCTACGCCTCGTCGCTGTGTGGCGCCTGTTACGACGTGTGCCCGGTGAAGATCAACATTCCGGAGGTGCTGGTCCACCTGCGCGGACAGGTGGTGGAGCACAAGCGCAGCGCCCGGACCCCGAGCCCGGAGGGCGTGGCGATGGCCGGGCTCGCCTGGGTACTCGCCGATCCGGCCCGGCTCGAACGCGCCCAGCGGCTCGGGCGGCGCGGAGCCGGCCTGCTCGGCCGGGACGGCCGGATCGCCCGGCTGCCCGGTCCGCTGGGCGGGTGGACCGACTCCCGGGACGTGCCGGCGATGCCGCCGGAGTCGTTCCGCGAGTGGTGGCGCCGGGAAAGGCTGGGCGACGCGTGAGCGCGCGCGAGGAGATCCTCGGGCGGGTCCGGCAGGCGCTCGTCGACGTACCGGCCTCCGACAGCACCGAGGTGCCGCGGGACTACCGCCGCTCACTCGGTATCGACCGGGCGGCGGTGCTTGACCTCTTCGCCGAGACCGTCTCGGACTACCGCGCCACGCTGCATCGGTCCGCGCCGGACCAGATCGCATCGGCGGTCGCAGCGATCCTGGCCGGACAGGGCATCACCCGGCTCGCCGTGCCCGCCGACCTGCCGGACGACTGGCTTCCCGACGACCTCGATGTCGTCGTCGACGACGGCCGACTCGGCGCCGGCGACCTCGACGCCGTCGCCGGGGCGATGACGGCCGCGGCGGTCGGCATCGCCCAGACGGGCACGCTGGTGCTCGACGCCGGCGCCCGACAAGGTCGGCGACTGCTCAGCCTGGTGCCCGACTATCACCTGTGCGTCATCTCCGCCGACGACGTGGTCGGCTCGGTCCCCGAGGCACTCGGGCGGCTCGATCCGGTGCGCCCGATCACCTTGATCAGCGGCCCGTCGGCGACCAGCGACATCGAACTCTCCCGGGTCGAAGGTGTGCACGGCCCCCGCACCCTCGACGTCCTGCTCGTGGAGTGATCCGTCCCCCGGCCACGCCCGCGCCGGTACGCCGAAAGAGACCTGCCCGCTCGCATGCCGACTAGAGTTACTCAACGTGACCGATCGTCGGCTCTTCGTCGCGCTGCTCGTACCGCTGGGCGTGCTCGCGGCGTGCTCCAGCACGCCCGCGTCCCGTGCGGACAGCGCGAGCCCGTCGACCGGCGCCACGGCCACGGCCACGACCAAAGTCACGACGACGCACACCCCGGCCAGCACCGATCGCGCCACCGCGACCCACCGGCCCGGCGTCGGCGGCGCCGCAGCGACCGCCAGCGCCTCGGCCGCCCGGCGGCGCAGCGCGACGCCGACCCGCACCGTGAGCGCCCGGCCGCCGACGACCCACCCGAAGGCCGCCCACCCCAAAGCACATGCGTCGCCGACCCGCACGCCGAAACACCCGCCGGTGCCCGCGCACCCGCCGACGCATCCACGTGTCACCCACGCGCCGGTCGTGGTCACCGTCCCATGCCCGCCTTCGGCCGCGATCCTGAAGGCGGCCAAAGCCGGTAACGGCGGCGCGCTGCCTCCGGACGTGCGGATCGTCGCCACGCGGTGCACCGGTCGCTACGTCGCCGGGCTGCTGAGCTCCGAAGCCGGCGCCGGGTCGATGCTGCTGGCTCGCACCGGTGCGACACTGCATCTTGTGACCGTCGGCGGCGTGATCTGTCCCAACCCGACCGTGCACCGCCTGCCACAACCGATCCGCAAGTTCCTGCACTGCTGAGAGCGTCGATGACCCCATCACCCTCGATCGCCGTACTCGGCCTCGGCCTCATCGGCGGGTCGTTGCTCCGCCGCCTCGCCGACCGCGACGCGGTCGGCTACGACGCCGACGAGGCGACCCGGGCGGCCGCGCAGGCCGCCGGGCTACAGGTCGCCGGAAGCGTCGCCGAGGCGGTCGCGGACCGTGACCTGATCGTCGTCGCCGTACCTCTGCCCGCGGTCGGCGATCTGCTGGCCGACGTCGACGGCTCGGCCGGTCCGCGCGCGCTGCTCACCGACGTCGTCTCGGTGATGGCGCCGGTGCAGGCGCTGGCCGCGGAACGGATCCCGCGGCTACGCCTGGTGGCCGGTCATCCGATGGCGGGCACGGAGCGGTCCGGCTTCGCCGCGTCGGATCCGCGGTTGTTCGACGGCGCCGCCTGGCCGCTCGCACTCGAGCACGACACCGACGTCGCCGGATGGCTGGCGGTGGCCGACCTGGTCACCGCGATCGGCGCCCGGGTCGTGCCGTGCACCGCGGCCGGTCACGACGCCGCGGTGGCGCTCGTCAGCCATCTTCCGCACGTGCTGGCCGCCTCGCTCGCCGCGGCGGCCGCCGGTGACCCGCTGGCGCGCACCCTCGCGGCCGGCTCGTTCCGCGACGCCACCCGGGTGGCGGCGACGCGGCCGGAGCTCACCGCGGCGATGAGCGAGGCGAACTCCGGTGCACTTCTGGCCGCGCTCGACGACGCCCGACACCGCATCACCGACGCCGCCGCGCGACTGGTCGACGGACGCGGGCTCACCGAGTTCTTCACCACGGCGTACGAGATGCGCTCCCGCTGGCCGGACCGGTCCGCCGTCGACATCGAGATCGACCCCGGCGCCGACAATCTGCGCGCCAGGTTGCTCGAGCTCGGCGGTGCCGGCGGATACGTCGTCGCCGTCGACGACGTGCTGCGCTGCCGTCGTCCCGGCTGAGCCCTGCTCGGCCACGGCGCTCAACGGACCGCGAGCCGGGCCATCTCCGCCCAGTCGTCCACCGTCAACGCGGTGGCGGGCCCGTTGCGGGGCAATTCCCGATCCCGGGTGAGCCGGACGATCTGCCGCCGGGTCAGCACCCGGCCGACTGACTGCTCCCACGGCAGACCGGGCCGCGAGTAGCCGGCGTCGACGAGTGTGCCGAACGCCCGCCGCTGCGGCCCGACGACCAGATCACGCGGTCGACGCCGTACGACGAGCACGCCGGCATCGACCGAGGGCGGTGGCGAGAAGCAGGTGGCGGCCACCCGGCGGCCGGCGCTCAGGGCGAACCGCGTCGACCACCAGAGCGTGGCGGGGTTGGCCGGACGCGGCGCGGTCAACGCTCGGCAGACCCCGGCCGCGACGACGACGTCGGCCGCCCGCAGCGCGGACGAGTCGTCGAGCAGCCGGGTCAGCAGCCGGGTCGTCACCCCGAACGGAATGTTGGCGACGACCCGAAATCCCTTGCGCGGCAGGGGAATCCGACAGACATCATCGGTAACCACCCGCACCGCGGGCTGATCGGCGAATCGTCTGCGGAGCCGGCCGGCCAAGCGGGCATCCCGTTCGACGGCCAGCACCCGGGCCCCGGCCCGGGCCAACGGTGCAGTCAGCGCGCCGGCGCCGGCGCCGAGGTCGAGGACGAGTTCGTCGGCACAGACCTCGGCGCGGGAGACGAGCTCAGCGGCAAGCCACGACGGCAGGAAGTGCGCACCGGCCGGCGACGACCGCGACGGCCGTCCCCCGGACACGACGGACCATGATCATGAGTTGTCCTCCGGATCTGGACGAGACCCGGAGACCGTAACCGCGGCCGGGTGCCGACCGCCAACGGATTTCTAGACCGACGGCTCGGTCAACCGCGGCGCGGTCTCGCCGCTCGCCGGCTCGACCTTGTCGAGGTGCTCGGGGAAGAAGTACGCCGAGATCAGCGCGGCGAGGATGCCACCGATCAGTGGGGCCACGATGAAGACCCACACCTGCCCGAGTGCGCCGTTGCCGGCGAAGATCGCGGGCCCGAGCGCACGGGCCGGGTTGACCGAGGTGCCGTCGAGCGGGATGCCGACGAGGTGGACGGTCACCAGGCCCAGTCCGATGGCCACTCCGGCGACGTTGGCGGAGGCGATCTTGCGGGTGGCGGTGAGCACGACGAAGACGAAGAGCGCGGTGAGAATCACCTCGAGCAGGAACGTCCCGCCGAGGTTCAATCCCACCATCGAGTTCTTTCCGTATCCATCGGCCCCGAGCCCGGTCTTGCTGGTGTGCGCCGACGCCTGCTTCACCACGATCCACAACACAAAAGCGCCGAAGATCGCTCCGACGAACTGCGCGATCCAATATCCGATCGCGTCACGGACATTGATCCGCCGCGCGACCAGGAAACCGATCGTGACCGCCGGGTTGATGTGGCAACCAGACAGACCACCGATCGCATAGACGAGGACGAGCAGGACGAAGCCGAAGGCGAATGCGGTCGCCACGACACCGGCCGCCTTGCTCGTGCCGGTTAACCCGAAACCGAAGAACAGCGTCGCTGTGCCGACCGCGAAAAAGACCAGGCAGGCCGTGCCCATGGCCTCGGCGAGCAGCTTTCGGGTCTCCGTCATTACATCCCCCTCCGGTCCGGAGCTCCCGATGCACGGGCGGTACTCCGGCTCGGAGACCAGTGTGATCGTTTCGGCGGCGCGCCGCTAGCAGACCGCTGACTATGCTGCCCGGCGTGGACCTCTCCATCGGCACCCTTTCCGCCGTACCCGCCGGTCAACGGCCGGACCTGCTCGGTGCACCCGTCGGCGCAGCGATCGACGCCCACTCGGGCGATTGGCCGCCTGACGCGGTCGGGGTCGCGGAGATCGACCCGGACCTCGCCGACACCGCTGCGTTCTGCGAGCGCTACAGCGTGTCAATGGACGAGTCCGCCAACTGCGTCGTCGTCGCGGGCCGACGCGGTGGGGTCGAGCGACTCGCGGCCTGCATGATCCTGGCCACCACCCGCGCCGACGTCAACGGAGTGGTCCGGCGCAGCCTCGACGTACGCAAGGCATCATTCGCACCCGTCGACGTCGCGGTCGCCGAGACCGGAATGGAGTACGGCGGGATCACTCCGGTCGGCCTGCCGGACGGCTGGCCGATCTTCGTCGACGCCGCGGTCGCCGCGGCCGAGCGGGTGGTGATCGGCAGCGGCGTACGCCGATCGAAGCTGATCGTCGCGGGCAGCCTGCTCGCCGCGTTGCCGGACGCCACGGTGATCGAGGGCCTGGGCCGGCCGGCGTGACGGCCACCCTTCCCGCACAGCTGTCGGCCGAGGTTGACCGGCTCGCCGCGGCCGAGCAGAGCACCGGCCGGGCGCCGTCGCTGCTCCTCGCCGTCGGCCGATCCGGAGTGCGCCAGCATCTGTCGGCGGTCGGCCGTGACCCCGAGCCGACGGCTGACACGCAGTACCGCATCGGGTCCATCACCAAGACCTTCACCGCGACGCTGGTGATGCAGTTGCGCGACGACGGTCGGCTCGACCTCGACGACCGGCTCGACCAGCATCTGCCCGGTACGCCGGTGGGTGCGGTGCGGCTGCGGCACATGCTCGCCCACATCTCCGGGCTGCAGGCGGAGCCGGACGGCCCGTGGTGGGAGCGCTCTCCCGGCGTACCGGTCGAGACGCTGCTCGCCGGCCTGACCGCCGGAAAGGTGGCGCTCCCCGCAGGCCGGTGGCGGCACTACTCCAACCTCGCCTACGCGCTGCTCGGCGCCATGGTGGAACGGATCACCGGCGAACGCTGGAGCGAACGGCTGGAGCATCGGATCCTGGGACCGTTGGGGCTGAACCGCACGACGTATTCGGCGCAGGCACCGGCGGCGCGCGGCTGGTTGGTGCATCCGTTGCAGGACACGCGGCGCGAAGAGCCCACCTACGACGCCGGCGCGATGGCACCGGCCGGCCAGCTGTGGAGCACGGCGGACGACCTGTTCAGGTGGGCCCGGGTGCTCGCCGAGGGCGCGGGCGGCGTACTCGCGCCCGAGACCGCAGCAGAGATGCGTGCTCCCGTGGCCATGGTGGACCCGGATTCGTGGACGCTCGCCTCCGGGCTCGGTCTCATTCTCCCGCGAAGCGGTGAACGTGTCTACTGTGGACACTCGGGGTCGATGCCCGGCTTCGTGTCGTGCCTCGCCGTACATCCGGCGACCGGGTGGTCCACGGTCGCGTTCGCCAACTGTTACACCGGGGTTGGGATCACTTCCCTTGCCCACAAGGCACTCGGGGCGGTCCTGGACGCCGTACCGGAGTCGCCGACGCCCTGGGCACCGCAGGACGACCCGCCCGCCGACATCGCACCGCTGACCGGACGCTGGTGGTGGATGGGCGAAGAAGTGACCGTCAGATACGACCCCGCGGCGCGACGGCTGATCCTGACTTCGGCGTACGACGACGAGGGCGACATGTCGTCGTTCGAGCACACCGACCGGGACCTCTGGCGGTGCGTCGAGGGTCTCGACATCGGCGAGGACCTCCGGGTCGAACGCGACGACGCCGGCGACGTCGTCGCCCTGGAGATCCGGACGTTCGTCTTTGTCCGCGATCCCTGGCCGGCCGACCCCCGCTGACGACGACCATCCAGCGCCGGATATCAGAAGTCCGAGTTTGTAAGGTTCGGCTTGGAAGGCTAGCCTTCTAGATGTGCCCGACGCCCGGAAACCGATCAGCCAGGACGCGGCGGTCCGCGAGACCGCCACCCGGCTGCGGGTCGGCATCGGCGCGTTCAAGCGACGCACCCAGGAGACGTTGTCCGAGGGTGAGCTGACCGTGCCGCAACTGACGGCCCTCTCGCGACTCGACCGGCTCGGTCCGTCCACCACCGCAGAGCTCGCCCGGCGCGAACAGATCACTCCCCAGGCGATGGGTGCCACGATCGCGAGCCTTGAGCAACGTGACCTGGTCATGCGGCGGCCGGATTCCGTCGACGGGCGCCGCTCGATCGTGAGCCTCACTCCGGCGGGTCAGACCGCCGTCGGTTCGGGTCGCAGCGCCGTCGCCGACCAGGTCGCCGTCGCACTGAGCAAGTCGTTCACCAGAAAAGAGATCGCGACCCTCGACGCCGCCGCGCGATTGATCGAGCGTCTCGCCGAGCTCCTGTGACCAGTACCTGCGGGAGTCATTGATGTCTGCCTCTGGGCCCTCGAGCAGCGCTCCGGCGGTGCTCGAGCAGCGGCCCGAGCAGCCGTTCTCGTGGCGGTTCACTGCGCCGTTGTTCATCGGTTCGGCGCTCAACCCCATCAACAGCTCGCTCATAGCTACTGCGCTGGTGCCGATCGCCCACGGGTTGCACGTGTCGATCGGGCAGACCGCGGCGCTGGTCACCGCTCTGTATCTGGCCAGCGCGATCGCGCAACCCACCGCGGGCAAGGCCGCTGAAGTGCTCGGGCCCCGGCGGGTGTTCCTGGCCGGCATCGGGCTCGTCATCGGCGGTGGACTGGTCGGCGGCTTCGCCCAGGACCTCGTCACCTTGCTGATCAGCAGGGTACTGATCGGCTTGGGCACTTCCTGTGCATATCCGACGGCCATGCTGTTGATCCGTCGACGCGCCAGGAACGCAGGCCTGGACAAACCACCGGGCGGAGTTCTGGGCGGCCTGCAGATCGCCGGTATCGCCACCGCGTCGCTCGGGCTGCCGCTCGGTGGTGTGCTGGTGGGGACGCTGGGCTGGCGGGCCGTCTTCTTCGTCAACGTTCCAGTAGCGCTCGTCGCGCTGGCAGCGACATTGGCCTGGGTCTCCCCCGACGGTCCGCTGGACCGCACCCGCAACGCCCGAGACCTCGCGGCCGGCCTGGACGCCATCGGCATTGCCGGTTTCGCCGCAGCGATGATCGCCCTGCTGCTATTCCTGTTCGACCTGCCCACGGTGCGCTGGTACCTGCTGGCGATCTCCATCGGGCTGTGGATCGCCCTGGTGCTGTGGGAGCTGCGCGCCCGCACGCCGTTCCTCGACTTCCGCCTGCTGGCGAGTAACCGGGCGCTGACCGGCACCTACCTTCGCTTCGGGCTCGTCCTGCTCTGCGTCTACGTCGTGCTCTACGGCGTCACGCAGTGGAACGAGACCGTCCGGGGTCTGTCCGAGACCGAAGCCGGACTGTTGCTGCTACCTATGACGCTGATCTCCGGCCTGGTCATTTCGCCTGTCTCGCGGCGCAATCTCGTTCGCGGCCCCGTAATCGCCGCGGCTCTGGCCTGCCTGATCGGCTCAGCCGGGGTGCTGTCGCTCAGCGCCTCGGCCTGGATCGGCTGGGTCGTGGTCGTCACTCTCGCCTTCGGCATTGCCATGGGTGCGGCTGCCGCCGGCAACCAGACTGCCGTCTACAACCAGTCGCCCGCCGAGCAACTCGGTACCGCGTCGGGGCTGCTACGCACCTCCGGCTATATCGGCTCGATCGCCGCCTCCGCCATCACCGGCATCGTCTTCCACACCAGCGTCTCGGACCACGGCGTGCACCTCATCGGCTGGATCATGGTCGGGGTCAGCGTCGTCCTGGTCCTGATGACCGTCGCCGACCGCACGCTGCGCACCCGACCCTGACCCCTGTCGCAGCCGGGTGCGCTCAGGCGTAGGCGGCGGAGTCGGCAAAGGGAAAGTCGCGGCCGGCGACGTACTGCGGCTTGGGCTGATACTCGTTGACGCCCGGCTTGCCACGCAGGTGGAAGGCGCTCGGGTACGGCGATTCGTCGCTGACGATCCGGGTCGACGTCGGGATGTAGCGGATGGTCAGGCCGCACCGCCGCCGGGGCGAGGTGTTGGCGTTGCTGCCGTGCATGATGCCCGGGTGGTGCACCTCGACGTCGCCGGGCGAGAGAATCAGGTCGACCGCGTCGGACTCGTCGACCTCGACGTCGCTCTCCGACCCGAGGACGCTCTGGACCTCGGTGTTCTTCCGGATCGAGTGCAGCTTGCCGCGATGGCTGCCGGGGATCACCCGCATGCATCCGTTCTCCGGCGTCGACTCGTCGACGGAGAGCCACAGCGTGACGACCTGCATCGGCTCCAGCGGCCAGTAGGCGCCGTCCTGGTGCCAGAGCACCGGCTGCCCGGAGAACGGCGGCTTGGAGATGTAGTGCGAGGCGAACAGCGCGACGTCGGGACCGATGAAAACCGAGGCGAGATCTACCAGGCGCTCGTCGCTGATGAGGCGCACCCAGAACGGGTCGTCCTTCAGATAGATGTGGCCGAGGTTCTCGGGTCGGACATCGGGATGCTTGGTCTGCAGCCACGCGACGTGGTCGCCGGCCTCGGCGACAAGCTTCGGGTCGATCACCTCGCGGAAGATCGCGTAGCCATCCCTGTCGTAGTCCTCGAGCACCGTCTGATCCACGGTCTCCGTCGGCATCGTCGACCTCCCGGTCGCGCATCGAAGTGCTGGTCAGGCTCGATGATGCCCGGGAGACCCACCTCGGCGATACCACTGAACGAACGAAAACGTGCACTATCTTGACCTGATGGCCCGAGCACCGCTCCGCTTCGTCGACGCCGCAGGCGGCCGGCCCTACCACGCCGCGCTGGTGGTGATCAGGCCCAGGACCCCGGTCTCCGAGCCGCATACCCACGCCGACTTCTACGAATTGCTGTACGTCGTGGCCGGGCAGGGCCAGCAGCGGCTCGACGGCGCGCGGCAGGACCTGCAGCCCGGCGATCTCGTCCTCGTCCGGCCCGCCGACCGGCACGCCTTCCTGGCCGCTCCGACCGCCAGCCTGCAGTTCATCAACGTCGCGTTCGCCGCCGCCGCGTGGACGGACTTCCTCTCGCTGACCGGCACCGACGCCCGGCGCTGGGACGCCGAGCGCCTCCCGCCGCGGGTCCGGCTCGCCGGCGCGGACGCCGTCACGGCCGACGCGGCGTTCCGCCGGGCCCTCGCGGGGTACGACGGTGACCCGAGCGCACTCGACCTGGTGCGGCTGTGGGTCGCCAGCCTGCCGTGGTTCGACGGCCAGGAGGCGGCGATCGACAGCTACGAGCCGGAGTGGCTGCGCGGGGCCCGCGCCGCGATGCGCAGCGAGGACAACCTCCGCGACGGCCTCCCCAGGCTCCTCGAGCTGGCGGCGGTCAGCCACGGCTACCTGGCCCGCAGCATGCAGCGCCACCACCGGATGACACCCGTGGAATTCGTCACCTCGGTGCGCCTGCGCCACGCGGCCGCCCTACTCACCTCGACGCCGGCCTCGGTGAGTGAGGTCGCCCAGCGGTGCGGTTTCAGCACCCAGTCCTACTTCACCCGCTGCTTCCGGCGGGCGCACGGTGTGTCGCCGCGAGAGTTCCGCGAACGGGAGCGCCGGATCGTCGTGCCATGAGGGATACTCCCCTCCATGGTGACGATCGACCTTGCCGTCCGCCTGCACGACGCCGGCCTCAAATGGACGCCGACTGCCGGTGACCGGTTCTCCGTGCCGGGACGCGAGATGGATGAGGACGTCTTCGTCCTCAGCGACATGACCATCGATGTCCACGAGTCCCGCACCGGCACGGTCATCGGCTTCAACGGGACCACCGAGTGGGCGCTCGACTCGCTGGAGCAGCAGGACGCCGTATGGCTGCCGAGCGAGACACAGCTCCGGGAGCGGCTGCAGCGGACGTTCGTCCGGCTCGAGCGCGACGGCGCGACCCATCGCGTCGTCATTTCCGTGTCCGGCCGCGAGGTGGCGGTGGAGCACGAGGATCCGGCTCAGGCCTACGGCCTCGCGCTGCTCTACCTCATCACGGGCGAGGACGCCGCGGCGTAGCGACCTTCGGCACGGTGCGGGCGACCTCATGCGCAGCCCCGTGCCAGAACGGCGCGGCGGCCAGGTAGATGCCGCCGATCGCGATCGCCCCGATCGCTGCGTCGACGCTCTCGCGCCCTTCCTTGGCCCAGTAGACGTCCTGCAGGTCGATGAGCAAGGCGAGTTCGTCCACGATCAGCGCGGAGCCACTGCCGTAGGTCGCGGCGGTGAGCGGATGGCGCTTCGCCTCCACCCCGCGTACGGCGACCGCGCCGACCCCGGCGATCATCGCGATGCCGATGTTGTAGTGGTGGAAATGCCGACCGCCGATGACGATCCCCCCGCCGGCCGGTCCGTGCCCCGCGTGCAGCCAGTAGGTGAGGGCTCGGGTCAGCCCGAAGGTGACGCCGAACGCCGCCCACGACACCAGCAACGAGCGCTCCACCGGACCGACCTGGGTGCCGTAGACCGCCCGGAGCCGCCGCAGGAGAGTGCGCCCCGACGCCGGCTCCTCGGTGTCGGACGGCTGTTGATCGCCGACGGGATCCGCGGGCTCCGGGACGGCATGGACGGCCGACAGACCGTCGTTCCGGTCACGACGTCGCAACGGCATCGCTGGCCCCCCAACATCGGTGCACTGACTGTACGCCGCAGCTAGGAGCGCACGAGCCGTTCGATCGCGCGGGACGCCTCTCGTACCTTCTCCGTCGCCTCAGGTCCACCGGCGGCGATCGCGTCCGTCACGCACGAATTGAGATGGTCCTCGAGCAGCCCCACCGCGACGGCCTGCAGAGCCTTTGTGGCCGCCGAGATCTGGGTCAGGATGTCGATGCAGTAGACGTCCTCATCGACCATGCGTTCGACGCCGCGGACCTGTCCCTCGATCCGGCGCAGCCGCTTCTGCAACGCGTCCTTCTCATGTGCGTATCCGTGCATGGCAGCACTATACCCGGTGCGGGTATACGGCGCCGGTCAGCGGAGGGCGGCTTGCAGCGACTCGGTCGGCAGGTCCTCGGTGTAGGCGGTGGTGCCCGGCTGGTGCTTGCGCCCACCGAGAGCGAGGCTCCCGGCGTCGACCGCGTCGAAACCGATCTCGTTGATCAGGCCGGCGACCACCCGCTTGGCCTCGGGGTCGTCGCCGGACACCGGGAGGCCGATCCGGCCGCGCTCGCCGGCCGGGCGACCGAGGTCGCGCAGGTGCTCCCAGAAGATCGAGTTGAACGCCTTCACGACCCGGGCGCCCTCGAGGTGCCCAGCGAGCAACTCGCTGCTCGTGCTCCGGTCGTCGTCGAGCTCGGCGTACTGGCCGTCGCGCTGTGGGTAGTAGTTGTTGGTGTCGATGACGATCTTGCCGGCGAACCCGGACGACGGGAGTTCCTGGTAGCGGCCGAACGGCACCGACACGAGCACGACGTCACCGAATGCCGCCGCCTCCTCGACCGTACCGGCGTGCGCGCGGTCACCTAGCTGGTCGACCAGATTTCCGAGTGTGTCCGGGCCGCGGGAGTTGCTCACCGTGACGTCGTGTCCCGCCCGGACCCACAGCCGTGCCAGCGTTCCACCGATGTTGCCCACGCCGATGATGCCGATTCGCATAGTCACTCCCGTCGTCGTTTTGATGCCTGCTACCCCAAGCCGGCGCAGCATGCGCACATTCCGAATTGAGCTGAGCCAAGCCTTAGTTAGGCGTGCCTTTCCTTCTGTGACAGGGATTTGGCACCACGGCGACACCCCGATTACGGTCGGTCCGATCACTCGACCAAGAGTCCACGAATCTGCTCGCCCGTGATCCGGGAGATCATTGATGCCGACCGAAATCCACGGCCTGCCCGCACATGTCCTGCTGGTCCACGCAGTCGTCGTACTGATTCCGCTCAGTGCGCTTCTCGTCGTCCTGTCCGCCGTGTGGCCGGCAGCGCGACGGCGTATCGGCGTGGTGTCCCCGCTCGTCGCTCTCGTGACTCTCGCGCTGGTCCCGGTCACGACCCATGCCGGGGAGTGGCTCGCGCGCCGGGTTCCGAGGTCGCCCCTGCTGGAGAAGCACACCGCGCTCGGCGACACCTTGCTGCCGTGGGCGGCCGGGATGTTCGTGCTCGCCGCGGCGGTGTGGTGGCTCGGCCGCCGGCAGACACTGGTCGACGACTCGCTGCCCGGCGGGAGCGACCGGCCGGCGGCGTCGAGCGGTCCACGGACGCCGCCGTTCGTCCGTGTCGCGGCGGCCGTGCTCGCGATCGCGGTCTCCGCCGGCGCCGTCGTGCAGGTCTACCGGATCGGCGACTCGGGAGCCACGGCGGCGTGGCACGGCCAATTCAGCCAGACCGCGAAGAGCGGGCACGGCGGCTAGGTCGACGGGCGAGCAGCAGGCCCACCCCGGAGAACGTCGCCGCGACGGCGGCATCGACAAGCCCGGCGCGACGACGGCTTCGGTCACACATCGCCAGACCGAGCATCGACGCCGAATGCATCGCGTCGACACAGCCGCCGATCCGGAGTGCCTCCGGGCCGGGGTTCGCGGCAGTCGCGGCGGCCTGCGTCATGTGCCGGACTCCGAGCACCCGGACGGTGACCCGGCTCCGGCGATCCGCCCGACGACCGGTCACCCGCTGCAGCACTGCACCGGGTGCGCAGAGCAGGACGGCGCCGTACACAGCGCGCACCAGCGCGAAGGTATTCACCGTTTCCGACGCAGCCCGACCAGGCTTCCGAGCGCCGCTCCTGCCGCGGCGGCTGAGACGACCCAGGGGTGGTGGGTGGCCCACAGCTGCGGGCTCCGGCCGTGGGCGCGATCGTCGAACACCCCGTGCGCCCCGTGATCCCGGCCGCCCTGCCGGTCGATCGGTTCCCACAGGTTGTTCGGGCGGTCGGGCGCCACCTTTTGGCCGGTCTGCTGTGCGCCGTAGCCGGTGCGGGCGAGATAGCGGTCGAGCAGCGCGGGCGCGATCTTCTGCCCGATCATCGTTCCGACGGTGCTCGCCCCGACCCAGTACTGCTTGCGCTTCGGGTGGTCGGCGGCGTAGACGATGGCGCGGGCGGCGACCTCCGGCTGGTAGATCGGCGGTACCGGCTGGGGATGGTCCGGCAGCCGGGACAGCACCCACGAGAACTGAGGCGTGTTCACGGCCGGCATCTGCACCACGGTGATCGCCACGTTGCTGTGGTCATGCATCAGCTCGGTGCGCACCGACTCGGTGAACCCGTTCACGGCGTGCTTGGCGCCGCAGTACGCCGACTGCAGCGGGATGCTGCGCGACCCCAGGGCCGACCCGACCTGCACGATGGTTCCGGAGTTGCGGGGTCGCATGCGCGCCAGCGCCACCATCGTGCCGTGCACGAAGCCCAGGTAGGAGACCTCGGTGACCCGGCGGAACTCCTCCGGCCGGATCTCGGTGAACGGCGAGAAGACCGAGGTGAAGGCGACGTTGATCCATACGTCGATGGGCCCGAGTTCGGCCTCGACGCGACCTGCCGCAGCCTCGACCTGTTCGTAGTCCGCGACATCGGCCTGGATGGCCAGCGGCACTCCGCCCGCCTCTTCGACGGCCCTGGCCGCACCGTCCAACCCGGCGCGGCCACGGGCGAGCAGCGCGACCTTCGCTCCTCGTGCTCCGAATTCCTGTGCGGCGGCACGGGCAATTCCCGCACTCGCACCGGTGATGACGACGACCTGCGAATCTGCCACGTGTAACTCCTCACGATGGACCCGGACTCCTGAGAACCGTTCCCCGCAGGACCGGGTTCATGTGTGGGATTGGTCCCTGGGCCGCGCGGTGTGGTCCCCGGCCCGCTGGGTAATCTGAGCGCATGACCGATTCCACGCAGCGCACCACCGTCGACCTGTCCAACGGCGCCGCGATGCCGCTCCTCGGCATCGGAACCTGGCAGATGAACGGCCAGGAGGCCTACGACGCCGTCCGTCGTGCCCTCGACGCCGGATACCGGCACATCGACACGGCCACCGGCTACGGCAACGAGGACGAGGTCGGACGTGCCCTGCGGGACAGTGGCGTGCCGCGCGAGGACGTCTTCGTGACGACCAAGCTGCCGCCCGAGCACGCGGGCCGCGAGCGGGAGACCATCGCCGCCAGCCTCGATCTGCTCGGCACCGACTTCGTCGACCTGTGGCTCATCCACTGGCCGCCGAACGGCACCGCAGGGGTCGACACCTGGCGTGCGTTCCTCGACATCCAGAAGAACGGCGCGGCCCGGGCCATTGGCGTCAGCAACTACAGCCCGGCGCAGATCGACGAGCTGATCCAGGAGACCGGTACGGCGCCCGCGGTCAACCAGATCAAGTGGAGCCCGCACGTCTTCGACGCCGCTCGCCTCGAGCACAGCCGCAAGCGGGGCGTCGTACTCGAGGGTTACAGCCCGTTCAAGGCCGGCGGGCTGCACGATCCTGTCGTCGCCGAGATCGCCGAGGCCCACGGCGTCACGCCGGCCCAGGTCGTGCTCCGCTGGCACATCGACCACGACATCGTCGCCATCCCGAAGTCGGTGCAGCCGGAGCGGATCGTCTCCAACTTCGACATCTTCGGGTTCTCCCTCACCGCCGACGAGGTCGCGCGCATCGACGGGACCTCCACCGTCGGCTGACCCGCCGTACGCCGCCGGCCGGCCGTATTCGCAAAACCAGGCCAAGGCGAGAACGCCGAGGGTTGGCTGCAGTACGACGGGTAACCGCATCATCGGACGCTGTACTCGCAAAACAGCGCCGAGAATGCGAGTAGCGCGTCCTACGTTGCCGCGGCGCGTCGACATCGTGCGCCCTACTCGCACATC
>DASXJE010000001.1 GCA_036497565.1 Mycobacteriales bacterium | reverse complement strand
CGCTCGGTGCCGGCGCGCTTGCCCGGGCGGTCACCGTCTTCTGAGTCGACCTCGGGATGCGCGATCGGACGGTAGCGGACCTCGACCGGGTAGGTGCGACCGGAGACCTCGACGATCGGCGCGGGCTTGCCGTCACCTTCGGCGAAGTGGTTCGCGAACCGCTCCGGGTCGATCGTGGCGGAGGTGATGATCACCTTCAGGTCGGGGCGGCGGGTCAGCAGTTGCTTGAGGTAGCCGAGGATGAAGTCGATGTTCAGGCTGCGCTCGTGCGCCTCGTCGATGATGAGGGTGTCGTAGCGCAGCAGGTCGCGGTCGGCGGCGATCTCGGCGAGCAGGATGCCGTCGGTCATCAGCTTGACGAGCGTCCGGTCGCCGGACTTGTCGGTGAACCGGACCTTATAGCCGACCACGTCGCCGAGGCTGGTATCCAGCTCGTCGGCGATCCGCTCCGCGACCGTGCGCGCCGCGATCCGGCGCGGCTGGGTGTGCCCGATCTGGCCGGCGACGCCGCGGCCGAGCTCGAGGCAGATCTTCGGCAGCTGCGTGGTCTTCCCGGAGCCGGTCTCGCCCGCGACGATCACGACCTGGTGGTCGCGGATGGTGGCGAGGATGTCGTCCCTGCGCTGGCTGACAGGCAGCTCTTCCGGATAGGTCACGACGGGGACGGTCTCGCGGCGGCGGCTCACCCGCTGCGTCGCGCGCGCGATGTCGTTCGCGAGCTCGGTGACGGCCTTCTCGCGCGCGGACTGGTCGCGCAGGTGCTGGGCACGGTCGAGACGGCGACGGAGCCGATGCTGGTCAAGCAGCATCAGCTTGGGCAGCGCGCGCCGCATGTCAGCGGGCACAGGCGTAGTTGCAGAAAGTTCATTCACCGGCGGGAAAAGAGTAGACGACATCGGTCCGGTGATGCCAACGCTTTTTCGGCCTCCAAGCTTCCCGCGGCGGATTTGGTGCTGCCGTGGCCGACGTGCGGGCCGGCCACGGCAGGTGAGGCGTTACGGCACGCTCGGGCGGCTGCCCGGCTCCTGGCGCGGCATCTGCTGGTTCGTCGTCGGCCAGGTAGGCAGCGGGAACTGGCTGATCTCGTACTGCGACAGGTTGTACTGGCCGTTGGTGTCCGGCAGCTTCGGCGGGTTGTTCTGCGGCTGGTCGAACCGGAACGCCGAGGTCAGGTCGCCTGCCGTCTCCCGGCGCCACTGGCTGATGTTGGCCTCCTTGACGCCCGTGATGAGCTCGAGGAAGCGCAGCTGGGAGGTGTGGTCGGACAGCTCGGTGCAGACGTAGCCGCCCGCCGTCCACGGCGACACGATGATGCATGGCACCCGGTAGCCGAAGCCGACCGGCAGGTCGTCGCCGTCGGTGCCGGTCTTGGAGGTCAGCGTGACGTATTCGTCCGGCGTGCCCTTCGGCGGGATCGGCGGGATGACATGGTCGAAGAAGCCGTCGTTCTCGTCGTAGGACAGGATGAACACGGTCTTGGCCCAGACCTCCGGGTTCGCCGCGAGCGCGTCGAGCTTGGCGGCCACGTACGTCGCGCCGGCGGCCGGCGAGGCGTTCGGGTGCTCGTCGAACCCGGCGGGCGGCAGCAGCCAGCTGACCGTCGGCAGCTGGTCGTTGGCCACGTCGTACTCGAAGCTGCCGACCGGCGAGTTCGCCATCGCCTTGTCGTAAAGCGGGTCACCCGGCTTGGCGTCGAAGTACTGGGTGAAGTGGTTGAGTGTCGGCAGCCCGGTGGCGGTGTCCGCCTCGTGGTAGAACTTCCAGCTGACGCCCGCGGC